>DATHOL010000068.1:0-4309 GCA_035484895.1 Bacteroidia bacterium
CGCAAAACACAAATTTGACGGAGTAATTCATTTGGCTGCGGAATCGCATGTGGACAGGTCTATCACTCACCCTACCGAATTTGCCATGACGAATGTTATCGGCACAATTAACCTGTTGAATGCTGCAAAAAAGCATTGGGCAGGGAACTATGAAAACTGTCTATTCTACCATGTTTCTACGGATGAGGTGTATGGCTCATTAGGTGAGGAAGGTTTGTTTACCGAATACACCCCATACGACCCACGTAGCCCCTACTCCGCTTCCAAAGCCAGCTCCGACCATTTTGTGTTTGCCTATTTCCATACCTATGGCTTGCCTGTTGTTATGTCAAATTGCTCCAACAACTATGGCCCTAACCATTTCCCGGAAAAGTTGATTCCGCTTGCCATACACAATATAAAAGAAATGAAGCCGGTGCCCGTATACGGCAAAGGCGAAAACGTGCGCGATTGGCTCTATGTAGAAGATCACGCAACTGCTATTGATTTGGCTTTCCACAACGGCGTAATTGGCGAAAAATATAACGTAGGTGGCAACAATGAATGGAAAAACATTGAACTTATCCATCTGCTTTGCGATATCATGGATAAAAAGCTGAACCGCCCAATAGGCACTTCCGCCAGTTTGATAACCTTTGTGAAAGACCGCGCCGGGCATGACCTGCGCTATGCTATTGACTCATCCAAAATACAAGCCGAACTCGGTTGGAAACCCTCACTCGTATTTGAACGCGGCCTTGCCAAAACAGTAGATTGGTACTTAAGCAATGAAAAATGGCTGAATGATGTTACCTCGGGTGAGTACCAGAAATACTACAAAGGGCAGTACGAGGAGAGGTAAAGCAAAAAACCATAACTTTGTGTTATGGAAAGAATTTATTTAGATACTTCTGTTTTTGGTGGCTACTTTGAACCAGAGTTTGAACTGTGGACAAAAATTCTGTTTGACCAAATAAAAAAGGGGAAATACAAAGTATTACTTTCACAGATAATAGATTTTGAATTGACCAATGCACCACCTTATGTAAAGGAATTGGTTCATTCAATTCCAGCAGAGCAAATTGAATACCTAATAACTACTGATGAAGCAAAGCAGCTTGCCGATAGTTATATTAAAGAAAATGTGGTTGGTAAAACAAGCGAAGCTGATTGTTTACATATTGCTCTTGCATCACTTAACTATGCTGACATTCTCGTTAGTTGGAATTTTAAACATATTGTAAATGTAAACCGTATAAGGGGATACAATGCTGTAAATTACAAGTTCGGTCATAGAATGATAGAAATAAGAACACCAAGAGAAATTTTAGAAATATGAATACCAAAGAAAAAAAAGAGAAATCTATCATGGAACAATTGAGAGATATCCGTGATAAGTTAAGTTTAGAAATACAGGACATGTCTCCTGAAGAGCTAAAAAAATACCTGAACAGTAAGCCTTCCTTATTCCCAAATGCACCTTGGGGTAAGAAGAGTAAAGTAAAAAAATAAGTCATAGTTACTTAACCTGCGGTGAATACCAGAAATACTATAAGGGGCAGTACGAGGAGAGGTAGAAAAATAAAAAAGCCCGCCCATTTTGCAACAGGCGGGCCTTCCAAAAAGTATTTTAATTACTTATTCCGTAATCGTAATCTTGGTAATCTTATCTCCTTGCTTAATTTTATCAATCACATCCAAACCATCAACTACCTTGCCAAAGCAGGTGTGTACTCTGTCCAGGTGTTTGGTATTGGTGCGGCTGTGGCAGATAAAGAATTGAGAACCTCCGGTGTTTCTTCCGGCATGTGCCATACTTAATACGCCACGGTCGTGGTATTGGTTTTCGCCACCGGTTTCGCAAGCTATCATATAGCCGGGGCCTCCGGTACCTGTGCCTTGTGGGCAACCGCCTTGTATTACAAAATCAGGTATTACGCGGTGGAAGTTAAGTCCATCGTAAAAGCCTTCTTTGGCCAATTTAATAAAGTTAGCTACTGTACCCGGCGCATCCTTATCATAGAATTCCACCTTCATGGTTCCTTTTTCTGTTATAATTTCTCCTTTGCTCATGTTTTCTTGTTTGTGTTGTTTTTAATTAAGGTTGCAAAAATAGGCAAAAAGAATTGTTTTATACCCTTATTTCAGCTTTTCCAAGGCGGTTGCTATACGCGCTACCACTTCTTCTTTACCCAAAAGCTCTAATGTTTCAAATAAAGCAGGCCCTGCAGCCATACCTGTTATAAGTACCCTGAATAGTTGCATCACCGACCCCGGCGCAACGCCATTCTCTTCCGCCGTTTTTTTGAAAAGAATTTCCACATGTTGATGGCTAAAGTCAGTAGTTTGTGAAAGTACAGCGTTTAATTTACCAAAAAAGTCTTTTGTAGTGGGGTTCCAGCGTTTCTGAATAACAGTTTCATCATAGGTATCAGGAGCCATAAAAAAGAAAGAACCAATACTCCAGAACTCGCTTACAAAATGAGCTTTTTCTTTAATGAGGTGGCAAACGCCTTCCACATAATCGTCCCTTTCTTTCCTTTCCCAAATAGGGGAAAGCACCTCTGTTCCTATATTCTTATCTATTTCTATTTTAAATAGCTTAGCTAAATCTGCATTACTGGTTTTTCTCAGGTATTGCTGGTTGAACCATTTGGCTTTATCCGGGTCGAATTTGGCACCCGATTTGTTTACTTTCTCCAATGAAAAGGCTTCAATTAATTCTTCTTTGGTAAAGAGTTCCTGATTATTGCCCGGATGCCATCCTAATAAAGCGAGCAAATTCACCACTGCATCAGGAAAATAGCCCCGTTCGCGGTAACCAGAGGACTTTTCTCCTGTTGCAGGATCTTGCCAATCTAATGGAAAGACAGGGAATCCGAGACGGTCGCCATCACGCTTGCTGAGTTTGCCATTGCCATCAGGGCGCAGCAATAAAGGCAAATGCGCAAATTGCGGCATCACATTTTCCCAACCTAAATACCTATATAAAAGCACATGCAACGGCGCGGAAGGCAGCCACTCCTCCCCCCTTATCACATGGCTAATATTCATCAGGTAGTCATCCACTACATTGGCCAAATGGTAGGTAGGCATACCGTCTGATTTGAAAAGCACTTTATCATCCAGCGAACTGGTATGTACAACAACCCAACCCCTGATTATATCATGAAAACGGACTTCTTCGTTACGAGGTATTTTAATCCGGATAACATAAGGCTCTCCGGCTTCCAGTTTCTTTTTGGTTTCATCTTCCGATAAGGTCAAAGAATTCTTCATAGAGCCCCTTGAAATAGCATTATACTGCGGAGCCGCAACCTTGGCTGCTTCCAAACGTTTTCGCATGGCTTCCAGTTCTTCAGTGGTATCAAAAGCATAATACGCATTTCCGCTATCTACCAGCCTTTGGGCAAACTCATGATACATAAGTTTCCTTTCCGATTGGCGGTAAGGTGCATGAGGGCCACCGTTTACAACGCCTTCAGTCGCGCTGATACCAAGCCATTCGAGTGCATTGGCAATATATTCCTCTGCACCCGGCACAAAGCGGTTTTGGTCGGTATCTTCAATCCGTAAAATGAATGTTCCGTTATGTTTTTTTGCAAAAAGATAATTGTATAAAGCCGTCCGTACCCCGCCAATATGCAAGGGGCCCGTAGGGCTGGGTGCAAATCTTACTCTTACTGCTCTGTCCGCCATTCGTGTGTTATTTTGAGGTGCAAAGATAGGGGAATTAGTCATCAGTAGTCAGTGGTCAGTAGTCAGACGAGTTCATTAATACTACTTGTTTTTGGACTGGCAACTGATTACTGACCACTGACCACTTGCATTTTATTTGTACTTTTGCACCACATGAAACCAATCAGACAAAGCAAAGTAGCCCGCCTTTTACAGAAAGAAATGGGAGAGATTTTCAGCAGGGAAATGAGGGATTTACTGCCCGGAACATTTCTAACCGTTACAGGTGCGGAAGTAAGCCCGGACCTATCTATAGCCAAGATTTTTTTTACCGTTTTAGGCAAAATAAAGCCGCTAGAAGCCATGGAAATACTAATGGCGAACAGAGCCAGTATTCGTCATGAACTTTCTGCAAGAGTGAAAAACCAAATGCGTATTGTGCCCGATTTGCGCTTTCATATTGATGATTCCTATGATTCTATTGCCCGAATTGAAGAATTGTTGAAGAAATAATCCTTTTCTAGCTTAAAAAGAAAGGATTGTTAAATTTGCATCATGAATCTTAAAGAACTAACTATAGAAGGATATAAGTCTATTGGGAAAATTACCATTTCCAACCCAAATCCTTTTACAGTTTTTGTAGGCCCTAATG
>DATHOL010000069.1:0-5544 GCA_035484895.1 Bacteroidia bacterium
ATTCACCCAAACAACGCTCCATGGGGATTGGAATGGATCTTTGGGCCAAAAGAAAAGACGATTCAGAATTTCCGGTTGAAGTGAGCCTTAATTACTTTAAAACGGAAGGTAAAATGTTTGTAATGGGGCTTGTAACCGATATTACAGAACGTTATAAGGCCGAAGAACAAGTAAAAAAGATTAATGAAGACCTGGAAAAACTTGTAGTAGAAAGGACTCAGGAATTGGAAGAAAGCAGGTCCTTATATCAAACTGTTGCAAAAAATTTCCCAAACGGAACAATTAATATTCTTGACAAAGGGCTAAAGTATGTTTTTGCGGAAGGCTCAGAATTATTAAAAGTTGGACTTACCAGTGCAGACCTTATAGGAAATAGCTTTATTAGCCGTCTTCCGGCAGAAATACGCACTGAAGTACAAGAAAAACTACAAGTAGTTTTTCAAGGGTCTCCCGCCGAGTTTGAAATCTTTGTAAACAATGTTTATTACGTGATTAGTGTAGCTCCTTTATATAATAAAGATGGGAATATAGACCATATTTTGTTAGTCTTACAAAATATTTCCGAAAAAAAGAAAAACGAAAGCTTAGAGAAACTGGTAGAAGAACGTACCAAAGAACTGGAAGAAAGCAGACGCCTGTATCAGATAGTGGCGCGTAATTTTCCCGATGGAACCATCAATGTTTTTGATAAAGAGTTGAAATATGTTTTTGCGGAAGGGTCCGAACTTTTCAAATTTGGGATAACCAGCGAAAAATTGGTAGGAACAGACTATATAACCCGCCTTCCGGCAGAAGTACGCGATGAGGTACGGGAAAAATTGCTGGCAGTATTTAATGGAACTAATACAACTTTTGAATTGCAGGTACGGCATAACATATACCTTATTAGTGTGGTAGCCTTGCACGATGCAGATGGAAATATTGACCAAATTTTGATGGTGGAACAAAACATTACCCGGAAAAAGAAAGCGGAGGAGGATATGAAAAGGGCCTTGGAAAAGGAAAAGCAATTGAATGAACTCAAATCCCGCTTTGTTTCTATGGCATCACATGAATTCCGCACACCTCTAAGCACCATATTGTCATCCTCCTCTTTAGTAGAAAAATATTTGGATAAAGCGGATAGCGACCCTGCAAGTGTTAAAGAAAATACAACCCGCCATCTGAAACGCATTAAATCATCGGTTGGAAACCTGACCAGTATACTGAATGATTTCCTATCACTTGATAAACTGGAACAAGGCAAAGTAGACATTAAGCCAAGTCACATCCAGATTGATAAGTTTTCAGAAGAATTGATTGACGAAATACAGGGAACCCTGAAAAGAGGCCAGAAAATTATTTATAAAAATAATGGGGATACAAGTATCTATATAGACAAGCAAATGCTAAAGAATATACTTTATAACCTCATCTCCAATGCCAGTAAATATTCTGATGAAGGCTCCATTATTGAATTTGCAAGCACCCTTGATAAAACAGGGTTAAATCTGGCCGTAACCGACCATGGAATAGGAATACCGGATAATGACCAAATACACCTTTTTGAACGGTTTTTCCGGGCCAAGAATGTTACAAACATCCAAGGAACCGGCTTGGGGTTAAATATTGTAAAACGCTATACTGACCTATTAAATGGTACAATTTCCTTCAGCAGTTCGGAAGGGAAAGGCACCACTTTCACTATACAAATTGACAGTCCGCATTTAACAGAACCAGAATTATTATAAGTAAATTTTAACTACCATGAAAAAAATACTTCTAATAGAAGACAACAACGAAATGAGGGAAAACACCTCTGAAATTCTTAGTCTTGCTAACTATGCCGTAGTTACAGCAGAGAATGGAAAAATAGGCGTAGAATTCGCAAAAAAGGAAAATCCCGATCTCATCATCTGCGATATTATGATGCCTGATTTAGACGGGTACGGCGTATTGCATATTTTAAGCAAAGATGTTCAAACGGCTGGGATACCCTTTATTTTTCTTACCGCAAAAGCGGAAAAGAGCGATATGCGTAAAGGTATGAGCATGGGAGCCGACGATTATTTAACCAAACCTTTTGACGATACTGAATTGCTAAGTGCAGTAGAGATGCGCCTTAAACGAAATGATTTCTTTAAAAAGAATTACACGCGCGATTTGAGCGGACTCATCTCTTTCATTAACGAAGCCAAAGAATTTAGCCTTCCCGATAAAATTTCATCGGAATATAAAGTCCGTACATATAAGAAAAAAGACTCCATTTATCATGAAGGCGATACGCCAAACTTTGTTTACTTTATAAATAAAGGAAAAGTGAAGACCTGGAGGATAAACCTGGATGGAAAGGAATTCATTACCGGAACTTATGAAAAAGGCGACTTCTTCGGACATCTTCCTGTATTGGAAGGTGGTAATTATAATGATTCTGCAGCTGTTATGGAAGAATGCGAACTTGCCATGATGCCACAAAATGATTTCCTATCGTTGGTTTATTCCGAACATGAAATTTCGGCACGGTTTATTAAAATGCTGGCCAATAATATAAATGAAAACGAAAAACGATTGCTTAGCCTTGCCTATAATTCGGTAAAAGCGCGCACCGCCACCGTTTTGCTCGAACTCCTGAAGAAAACCAAGCCCGGAGAAAATATCCGCACCTCGCGTGAAGATTTAGCCGGAATGGTCGGCACCTCTACCGAATCTCTCATCCGCACCCTGTCTGATTTTAAAGCGGATAAAATTATTGATATTGAAGGAAGGGAAATTATTGTAAATGACCAAAAGGGATTGGAAAAGGTTGTGAAATTCTCGTAGTCATTGTTTTTCAAGTTCTTGTTGTTGGCTTTACCTTCAGGTAATTTAATTTTCAATAATTATATGTACCTTTGTGCCATGAAATACAAAGAAGCCAAACAACAGTTTATTCAAACCTGGGGAAAACTGGGCAGCGAATGGGGTATAAACCGCACGATGGCGCAGGTACATGCGCTTTTACTAATCTCTCCAAAACCATTATCTACGGAAGATATTATGCAAGAACTTAAAATTTCGAGAGGGAATGCCAATATGAATTTGCGGGAACTTATTAACTGGACACTCATATCAAAAGAACTGGTACCCGGCAACCGCATGGAGTACTTCGTTGCTGAAAAAAACATTTGGGAGGTGGCGCGCCGCATTGCCAGCGAGCGCAAGAAAAGAGAAATAGAACCTGTGAAACAAGTTCTGCTGAAACTAAAAGAGACGGAAGCTGAAAGTAAAAATACGGAAGTGAAAGAGTTTATTAAAATGATGGGGCAGCTAAGCAGTTTTGTAAACAAAATGGACAAAACGGTGGATACAATGATGAAGGCTGAAGAAAACTGGTTTTTTGGAACGCTCTTTAAAATCATGTAAAATGAAAACGCTGAAAAACTATACGCTGCTGTTTGATAATGCCTGCCCCATGTGCAGCGCATATAGCAAAGCATTTGTAAAGACAAAAATATTGGATGAAAAAGGCAGGGAAGCCTATCAGCAAATGAGTGCCAAATTAGCCGCTCAAATAGACGCTGACAGGGCACGTAATGAAATTGCATTGGTAAATAATACGACGGGCGAAGTAGTTTACGGTATTGATAGCATCTTTAAATTATTGGCAACTGCCTTCCCCATTTTTGCTCCGCTATTTAACTTTAAGCCTTTTCATTGGCTAATGAAAAAGGTGTATTCATTTATTGCATACAACAGGAAAGTAATTATCCCCGGCAATAATAAAATGGATACTTGTGTTCCCGATGTAAATTTAAAATATCGCTGGACCTATATTATTTTCACCTGGCTTTGCACATCCTTAGCACTTACTCATTATTCCTATCATTTAATCGGATTATTACCTCCCAGCAGATTCTTTCGGGAGTTTGTCATTTGTGGCGGACAAATAGTTTTCCAATCAGGAGTGATATACCTGCTGGCCAAAAATAAAATTCTGGATTATTTAGGAAATATGATGACCATTTCTTTTGCAGGAGCCATCTTATTATCCTTATTTCTTTTAGTTGGAAAAATCATTGGCATACATAATCCATATATATATGCAGGATATTTTATGTTCATTGTGTGCTTAATGCTTCTCGAGCATTTTCGCCGTGTTAAATTGTTGGAAATACATTGGAGCGCATCCGCAGGATGGGTTATTTATCGCTTGCTTGTATTGTGGATAATTCTTTAGAGCATGAAAAAATATTCGAAAATAATATTAGCAGGCGGCAGCGGACAGATTGGAGCTGCTTTGTGCAATCACTTTAAAGACGTAACCGAAAGCATAATAATTTTAAGCCGTGTACCTGAAAATTCTAATGGAAATATCCGCTCACTAAAGTGGGACGGTAAAACCGTTGGCGAATGGGCAAAAGAACTGGATGGGGCCGATATGCTAATTAACCTTGCCGGAAAAAATGTAAACTGCCGCTACAATCAAAAAAACAAGGATGAGATTATCAACTCCAGAGTTAATTCCATAAATGTTTTGGCAAGTGCCCTTTCACAATGCACCATACCCCCTGCCCTATTTATACAATGCGCCTCTGCCACCATATACCGCCATGCCGAAGACAGGCCCATGACCGAAGAAAATGGCGAAATTGGGGAAGGGTTTTCAGTAGGTGTATGCAAAAAATGGGAAGGAACATTTTGGGAGCAAACAAAAAAGTTTGCCACTATGCGTAAAGCAGTTTTACGAATTAGTTTAGTAATGGGCCCAAAGGAAGGAGTGTTCCCCAGATTGAAGAATTTGGTAAAATTTGGACTTGGTGGAAAACAAGGTAACGGAAAACAAATGGTAAGTTGGATTTATGAAAAAGATATAGCAGGAATGGTGGAATGGATTATAACCCATCGGGAACTGGAAGGAACTTTTAATTGTACTGCACCATTGCCTGTTACCAATAAGGAAATGATGAAAATAATCCGTAAAGCATTTAATATGCCAATTGGGTTACCTGCTCCGACCCTCTTGCTTGAAGCGGGCGCATTACTCATAGGAACTGAAACAGAATTGATTTTAAAAAGCCGGTGGGTTTTGCCGGAACGGATATTAAAATCGGGATACTCTTTCCAATTCCCGGATATGGCTAATGCCATACATGATATTATATCATAAGTAAAGAGCCAGTCCAGATGTTTTTTATCAAAATTGAATTTTCTCATACAAAATGAGTGATAAAATTCTGTGACTATTCTCTCACTTTAATACTTTTTTATAAATTAATTTTGGATGTGATTTCTTTGAAATACTACTTCTAAATATATTCATAATATTTTCATTGTCTGACTATTATGTAAATATTGAATAGTGTGAGAAGCTGCGCTTTTTGAAACATGATAAAAAGCAAAATTTAATGTGATGAATGTCATATCCCGCCTTTTCCTTAGGCTGTTATTTTGCGTTATCAAATAATAAAATCACATGACAATATTCCCGGAAAACGTCAGCACTTATGGACAAGACATTGACAACCTATTCTGGCTTATACTCGTGTTTGCAGGTATAGCCTTCGTGATTAGCTTGTTTGTTCTTAT
>DATHOL010000070.1:0-3720 GCA_035484895.1 Bacteroidia bacterium
TAGCCGGAGGCCCGAAACTTATTACCAGTTTCAAATCTATTTTCGATTTTAGGTTGGAAGCGTACGTATTTCTTCCATACCAGGCTATTGAGCAGGGTGCAAATTATTCCGCAACACTAACAGGCCCTTTCACGGTGAAACGATATATTGCAATGGCTGCCCTTGTATACCATTCTCCTATTGGGCCTATGAGCATAAGCCTTAATTATTTTGATAATACGAATAACACTACCAATGCGGTAAATTCTTTCAGTGTTTTCTTCCATGTTGGTTTTATACTATTTAATGAAAAATCGATTAACCTGTAAATATCCGGTGTGCCAATGGGAAAAATAGCAAAAGCACATCTTTCATTGCTGGCGGTTAACCTGATTTATGGGGCAAATTACAGTATCGTAAAAAAACTGGAAGGCTATATAGACCCATTTGCATTGGTTCTTATTCGTGCCGTTGTGACCATGCTTCTTTTTTGGGCAAGCGGAATGCTTGTGCGTGATAAAACAATTGAAAAAAAGGATTTCAGGAAATTATTACTGCTCGGCCTTTTTGGTGTAGCAATCAACCAATTATTGTTTATTAAAGGACTCTTCATGGGTAATGCCATCAATGCATCCATCATTATGATTTTTAGCCCTATTGTAGTTATACTTATCGAAGTGCTTTTTTTAAAGAAAAAAGCGCCCTTAATTCGCATTGTGGGCATTCTTATTGGCATTGCAGGGG
This sequence comes from Bacteroidia bacterium, assembly GCA_035484895.1. GTDB lineage: Bacteria > Bacteroidota > Bacteroidia > JABEUT01 > JABEUT01 > JABEUT01. The sequence continues at coordinate 724 of DATHOL010000070.1, forward strand.
CTGTTACCCTCTTGCTTTTCAAAAAGCCGGGCACTACCGGGAATAATCTTCTGATTGGTGATATTTTAATACTAATCAACTGTATTGCCTGGTCTGTTTATATGGTAATGGTAAAGCCTTTAATGTTAAAGTATAAAACGGTAACAGTTGTAAAGTGGGTTTTTCTGTTTGGAGCTATTTATGTTTTACCTTTTGCCTGGTCGGGTATTAATTCATTTAATATTTCCGGAATGGGTGCCAGCCAATGGGCTTGCATGGCTTATGTTGTTGTAGGCAGTACCTTTATTGCGTATTTTTTGAATACGTATGCTTTAACAGAGTTAAGCGCATCGGTTGCAGCCACCTATATTTATTTGCAACCTGTAGTTGCAGCTTTGTTTGCCGTTGCGTTGAATAAAGATACCATTGATGCGGTGAAAATAGTTTCTGCATTGCTTATAATTATCGGGATATTCCTCGTTAGCCGAAGCCGAAAAGAACCCGCGAGAGGCATGGTAGTTGCGGGGGATAATGAAGATATAATTACAAAAAGCTGATATAGAACTCCGCAAGTATTGTTGGGCCTTTTCAAATCCATGGAGGTTTGGGCTGACAGAACCAATTTCATTATCTTTGGAAAAAAATAAGATATGTTACAATCAATGACGGGATATGGAAGTGCATCTGCGCGCTCAGGCGGAAAGAAAATTGACATTGAAATCCGTTCGCTCAATAGCAAGCAGCAGGATATTAACCTGAGGATGCCTTTCTTTTATAATAAGGCGGAGCCGGGTATTCGCTCTGTTCTGGCTGAATTGCTTGACAGAGGTAAAATAGATATTTCCGTAAGTGTTTCTACCGATAAGGGTAATGGAGTTGCTTCATTGAATAAAGAATTGGCACGACACTACTATAACGAACTAAAATCTTTCGCGAAAGAAATAAATGAAAAAAATGTCCCATTCATGCCTATGCTTACCCGTTTTCCTGATTTATTTAAAGTGGAGGAAACAGTTAAAGAAGCGGAAGTGGATGCAGTAGTGGCATTGGTTAAAAAAGCTGCACTGGCAGTGGCCAAATTCAGGTTGGCAGAAGGTAAAGAATTATCTAAAGACATTATTTCGCATCTCTCAGTTATTGAAAAAAATATAGTGGAAATTGAAAAGTTGGATAAGGCGCGGATACCTAAACTGAAAGAAAAATTAAAATCGAAAATTACCGAAGAAATAAGCGGTAAAATAGACATGAACCGCTTTGAGCAGGAAATTATTTTTTACATAGAAAAGTTTGATATCAATGAGGAAAAATCCCGTTTAAAAACCCATTGCGCCTATTTCAGGGAAAATTTGAATGAGGATAAAGGCGGCCGCAAATTAGGTTTTATTTCGCAGGAAATAGGGCGTGAAATAAATACTATAGGCTCTAAAGCCAATGATTCGGGCATTCAGAAATTTGTTGTAGAAATGAAAGATGAATTGGAAAAAGTAAAGGAACAGTTATTAAACGTTCTATAATTAAATGACAGGTAAATTGGTAATAGTCGCAGGGCCGTCCGGTTCGGGAAAGACTACCATAGTAAGGCATTTACTGGGTGTTTATCCACGGTTGGCTTTTTCTATTTCTGCCTGTAGCCGTGCTAAGCGCGAAGGTGAAACAGATGGTGAGGATTATTATTTTCTTTCAGTGGAACAGTTTCAAAATAAAATTGAAAAAGGAGAATTTATAGAGTGGGAGCAGGTATATCCGGGAAGTTATTATGGCACGTTGCGCAGCGAAGTAGAACGCCTATGGAATGCCGACCGCGATGTGATTTTTGATATTGATGTGAAAGGCGCCATGAACCTCAAAAAGCATTACCCCGATAATTCCATAACTATATTTATTCATCCGCCCTCGCTAAAGGCACTAGAAGAACGGCTGGCAAAACGCAAAACAGAAACCCCGGAGTTTTTTGAACAACGCATTAAAAAAGCTGCCGAAGAAATATCATACGCTAAACAGTTTGATAAGATTATTCAGAATAATGATTTACAAACTGCTTTTAAGGAAGCGGAGGGTTTGGTGGGGGAGTTTTTGGGGATAGTTAATTAAGGATTTGCGTGTATGGAGGAATAATTCCCTAAAAATAAATTAGGTTTGAATTCTAAACCAGTCTTTAATTAATAATTTAAGTCTGAAAATGTCATCCTCTTCTAACTCACAGGAATGAGCAATTACATTTCTTATCTTGCTAAATTGACTTAATACTAATTCCATAGATTTTTTACTTCTTATAGTGTCAGAGAAATCATCCCAATTATAATTTATAATGTCAATAAGTTCGCCAAATGTCGTATAATATAAAGGCTCATCTGAACGAATTGCCATCGCAGTTTCCCGTTCTTTTGTTTGATGATCACCTGCGGTTTTTTGTATATTAGGTGGTGCTTTTAATTCCCACCAATTAATCCCATATTTTTCTTCAAGTCGTCCAGAAATTAAACTTCTAATTGAGTTTTCGAAAGCGAAGTAATAAACATAGAATCTTGCCATTTTTCTTGCAGATGCAAGAATCCTATGCTCAAATAATTCGATATCTACAATATCTTGTTGTGAGATGGTGTCAATATGTTGTATATCTATTCCTGATTTTTCGAGTTTTATTAAATCAGTTTCAAGCATTAAGTTCTTGAACGCAAAATGCTCTAATTTTTTGTCAAAATTATTCATTGAGTAAATTATCTTTTAATGCTTTGAATATTGAATTGTAAACATCAATTTCAGTTGTAGCGGGCAAATTAAGGTTTATAGTATATGAAATTCCGAAATTTTTATTTGACGGAAGGTTTATTTGTGGATTTACTTGTTTTGGTTCTATGATTTCATTATTTTCCTTTAATTTCTCCTTATTATGTGGTTCATTATGACCATCAAATTTGCTTAATTTAACCAACTCCGTAAATGTACCAATTACTTTATTAATCGTTTTGTCATCATCTCCAACTCCAAGCAAAGTCTTTAGTTTAGTTAATAATTGTT
>DATHOL010000071.1:0-4809 GCA_035484895.1 Bacteroidia bacterium
CGCCGATGCGCGTGATGGTATGGAATATCCCATGCTAACGCTGGATGGTGGCGGCAACCCGGACTATCGCACGTTGCTTGCACATGAAGTGAGTCATAACTGGTTTTTCGGAATGGTGGGCAGTAATGAAACCTATCGCGCGGCTTTGGATGAGGGATTCACGCAGTTTGCTGAAAGTTGGATATGTCAGAAAATGGATGGACCTATCGAAGTTCAATATCAACCTAAGAATGCATACGTGCGCCAATATTACAAGCCCGATTTACTGCAAATGCAGGAAGTCTATTCCGGCTACCTGATGAATAACGAAATAGGTATCGGTGACTTTACGGAAAACTATCAGGGCAAGTTGTATGCCGCGCGTGCAGCGGGACGTATGGGGTATAAAAATGTAACACTTAATACCCAATCGGATGATTTCAGCAGCGCATTAGGGCATGACGGAGGTTATGGGCAAGTCTATTTTAAGACTGCCACTATGCTTTATAACTTGCAATACGTGTTGGGCGATTCGCTATTCTTTGCAGCCATGCAACACTATTTCAACCAATGGAAATTTGCACATCCTTACCTGAATGATTTCAGGAATTCTATTACAGGATTTGTACATGCCGACCTCACATGGTTCTTCGATGAATGGCTGAATACCGCCAAGACAATAGATTACGGCGTTGGCAGAATTAAAAAAGCAAAAGGCAAAGACCAATATACCATTACCTTTAAGCGGGAAGGCGATATGCAAATGCCTATTGACTTTACGGTAATTGATAAAAAAGACAGTGCGCATAGTTATTATATACCTAACTCTTGGTTTGAGAAAAAGACCAATGCCATTATCCTGCCACGATGGATTGGATGGGGAAAAGTGCAACCTTGTTATACAGCAACAGTAACTGTTCCGGGCGGAATATCCGACGTGCTGATAGATACTACCCACCGCCTTGCAGATTTGAATATGATGAATAACACCCATATATACCCGGTCAAGTTTTATTTTGATTCCAAAATTGCCAATACCCCTGATTGGAATAATTACGAGGTATTTATTGGCCCGTCGGTTTGGTATAACCAATATGACGGTGTACAGATAGGAGCCCACATCCATAGCGATTACATGCTCTTTAAAAACAATTTAAACATAACCGTTTATGCCAACACCCGCATTGCTACTAACCTGCCGGGTGGAACACCTAATAATCTGGAAAACCAGCCGGCTGCATTTACGTTCGATTATCAGACACCGACTGATAAATTCATCAAGAACTCTTCTATAAACCTTTATTTGCAGGATATGGACGGATTGGAAGAAGGCAAATTGCTCTTCCAGGTGAAAGACAATTCTCTGAAAAATACGTTCTATGTCATGTTTAAAGCTATGTATCGCCCCCATGCATATGACAGTTTGTATGAATTAATCCCACATAGCTATAATGACACAAGCGGAAAATTAGTAGCAACCTGGTTGCCAAAAAAATTCAATAACACCATCACGGTAGGATTAAAACATGCATACCGCTACTCCAATTATGGAAATGGCACGTATGAGTTTAAGTTCAAGAGCTCCTTGCTTACCAATGATTACGATTACAACCAGACAACCTTTACCTGGCTGAATAACCAAACCATTTTCAAAAAGCTGGTATTAAAGACACGCGTATTTGCACAATATGGGGCAGGCAGCAATACTCCGAATGAATCTGCGCTTTATTTATCGGGAGGAAATCCGGAGGAGATACAGGACAACAAGTTTACCCAGGCAGCCGGAATCATACCTACCAGCTGGGCCAACTATAGCTACAACTTAAACTACTATCAGCAAGGCGGCGGGCTTAATGTACGTGGCTATTCAGGATATACTTTCGCTTCGCTGGATTCTAAAGGCGATGCATTGTTTTCTTATTATGGCAATACCGGAGCTTCGGTAAATGCCGAACTGGAGTTTAACCATCTGGTTCATTTCAACCCGAAATTCCTGCGAAATACATTTGCAGTTACAACCTATTTGTTTGGTGATGCAGGAGTATTGAACCTTGGCACGCCCGTATTATCACAACTCCCTATGGAATATACAGATATTATTGCGGATGCCGGTTTGGGTTGTACGCTCACCATACAAAAATGGGGACCCTTGCAATTGGTGAAACCGCTAACCTTACGGTTTGATATGCCTTTCTTCATTAACAAACTGGAATACAACACAGGCACCAACTTTGTGCAGTATAGGTTTGTAGTAGGGATAGGGAGGTGTTTTTAACGGCAGTTATAAAAACTACCACACCATGAAAAAGCTAATTATGTTACTTACTGCTTACTCCTTATCCCTTACTCCTTCTGTTGCCCAAAGTAAATGGACCCAACGTATCTCTCTCCCAAGTACCCCTAGGGGATATGGCATAGGGTTTTCAATCGGAAATTATGGCTATGTTGGTTTAGGCGGGAGAATAAATAGTGGTTGGGAGTACTTTACGGATTTCTGGCAATTTGACCCTTCAAGTAATTCATGGACAAGGAAAGCTGATTTCCCTGGAAAGGCAAGGATTTGTCCAGCAACTTTTGTTATTGGAAAATACGCCTATGTTGTATCAGGAAGTCAAAATAATCATGGAAATGACATGGTTAGTGAATGTTGGCAATATAATTCTGTAACCAACATTTGGACTCGAAAACATGATTTTCCTGGAATATCAAGATATTCAGCTGTGGGATTTGCTATCGGCAGTAAAGGATTTATCGGTACCGGATACGATACACTTTATGACAATGTAATGAAAGATTTTTGGGAATATGATACTACATCTGATGCGTGGACTAAAAAAAATGATTTTGGAGGTATAGCAAGATATTCAGCTTCAGGTTTCGCTGTGGGCGGAAAAGGTTATATCTGTTTTGGGGTGGATAGCGATGGAAACACTTATTCAACGGCAAAAGATATATGGGAATATAGTATAATCACGGATTCTTGGATGCAAAAAAGTAACAATCCTATTGATTCTCTAGCAGGTACTAATGGATTTGTCATAGGCAGTGACATTTATGTTGGAGTCGGAGAAACTTATTTCCCTGTGATTGGATTTGCTGATTTCTGGAAATACACCCCAACTTCTGATGCATGGATAAAGCAAGCAAACTTTATTGGAGGCAAGCGAGCAGTTTGCTCTGCCTTTTCAATTGGCGATACAGGATATTTGGGGTTAGGTGTATACGATAGCATATTTAATGGCACCAATACCATGTACAGATTTTTGCCTGATAGTATTACGGGTATTAATGAAATATTCAATGGACAAGAATTATCCTTATTTCCAAATCCAGCAAATCAAAAACTAAATATTACCTTCAAAAGACAGGATTTGGGGCTGGTCACCCTTTCAATTATGGACATAACTGGGAGAGAAATACTATTGATTGCAAAGAACGAAAATAGTGGTTCTATGCAAATAGATGTTTCTTCTTTAACAACGGGTATGTATTTTATCAATATAAAAAACAAAGACCTTAATGTGACTCAAAAATTTATCAAATACTAACCCGTCCTGAATAAATAAACACCCTATATGACAACACCACCCGAAAACCCTAATACTTTTAAAATAAAACAGATTCAGGAAGAGATTGCTGTATTAAAAGAAAAGATGAAAAAGCCTCACCTTACAAAAGATGCCGAGCAGGATTATGATATTAAAAGCCTTATTATAGATAAGCAAGCAGAGATTATTGAATTGCTCATAGGGAAGTAAGCACGTCTTAAAAACTAAAAAGGGGCTAAAAGCCCCTTTTTCAAAATCCAAAAACTATATTGTTTAGAACATAGAGTGTTGTGTACCTTCTCCCGGTTTAATGGTTGGGTTCAGGTTAATAAACTTAAGAGAGATTTCAAAACCTCCCGCACCATGAGATGCTGTGGTAAGGGCTGATGTATTAAAGTCATAACTGGCGCCAAGTGCATAATTACCCCATTCAAAACCTGCCAATACAATAGCGGCATCGCCAACGCGGTAGTAAACACCTAAGTCAACAGCGGTACCTTTATGGTTTCCGGTATATTTACTTTCAGGATTAATAACATAGCGAAGTTTTGCACCTGCATCTAATTCCGATGCCGGGCCTTGGCTCAGGAACACTATTCCGGGAAGTACTTTCAGGTTAGTATTCTGAACTCCAATTTCCATATTGCCATAAAAGGTGTACTTCATATATAATGAAGAACCCTGGTAGCTCTGGTTAAAATAGGACATATTAGGCTGGTTGATATGGTAAATAGCAGCCCCTGCGCTGGCTTTCATATCATCATTCGATGACATATTGGTTTCGCCGTTTCCATAGTGCCAGGAAATACCTCCGGCAAAGTCAGCATAGGTAAACGAATTTCCTATCGTCCCTTCATTCGGGGCAACGCTTGGATTGTATGCGCCGTTAACATACTGGTTATCCCATGTCAACGAAGACAATTGAATGCTATTCTGTGCCCAGCCCGCCTGAAGCCCTGCTGAAATACAGTTTTTATCATCTAAATAAACGCCGCTGGCAAGTGTAAAGGCAGCTTCCAGTTGAGTAATATGGGCATCGCCTGATTCGTCATTGAAAACGGTAAAACCGGGCGACAGGTATCCGCTGCCCCATGTTTTAAGCATATTATGAAACTCCAATGTTGCAGCCATGGTAGAGTAACCATTGCCATTCTGAGCCACACTGTTCCATTGATTTTTATAATTAGCTTCAGCCATAACATTGCCTGCAAAAGCTCCGGAAAGGGACGGATTCAGCGAAAGGGGGTTTTCAAAAAGCTGGGAAAAGTGGATATCCTGAGAA
>DATHOL010000072.1:0-4369 GCA_035484895.1 Bacteroidia bacterium
CTACAAACATCAAAGTACCAACCACATTCACCGAAAAGTTCTACATATCTTTCATATGCCAAAGGATTAGTAGCAAGATCCGGGTCTTTAGCTGCATTTCCCAATGAAGCTAAAGTTGGTGATGTTGGGTTTGCGTAGTCAATACCGCTAGGTATACTAGGATCAAGGCCATAAGCCCTGCGATGTACTTTATTAATGTATTCCATTCCATCGGCAACTGTACCTAGTCCATCAGGTTGTTTTAAACAAGCTTCTGCATATACCAAGTAAACATCAGCTAGACGAAGTAGGTATAAATTAGCTGCGTCATTCCCGCCATAAGCTGCAAGGTTATTATCTAAAGTTGCGAATTTTTTAAAGCTCCAACCCCAGTATGCGGCTCTGTCTGTTGGAATAATATAAGCTTTCCCAACTGGAATCGTATCCGGTGCTGTTTGAGGAGTTGCTGCCGGTTGACTGGCAGCATATGGTTGCTCACAACTATCTACCCACGGTTCTAGTGCACACACAAAAAGCCTAGGGTCTACTGTTTTGTTTGCTCTTACAGCAAGAGAATTTGCTCTGGTGGTAGAATCCATTATTAAATTAGGTGCCGCTGCTGTACCTAGTCCTAAAGGATTCGCAACAAGGGTATATACCGGCAATGTAAATCCAAAACGAGCTAGATTTTTATCGTGTACAAAATATTGACAATAGCCATTGCCCATATTAGAAGCACCCCCACCATTACCATCCTGTCCACCCGAACCTATAATTGTAGGGGCAAATGTTTCACCCTGATCTGTAGTTAAACTCTGCAAATTAGCAGGATAAGAACCGAATACGATTCCTGGTAAACCTGGTTGTCTGTCTACGTTAATTTCAAATAATGATTCGCTATTAAATTCATTCGCACTATTACCATTAAAAGCATTTTGATATTGACTGAACGGCATTAAACTATTTACCCCATTATTGATCACTTTCAATGCATACACTTTAGCGCTATCATATTGTTTGGTGAATAGAAAAGCTTTTGCAAGCAGCCCATCCGCAGCCCATTCAGTAACTCTTCCCTGATCTGTAGCAGGATATGAAACTCCGTGTAAATATTGTGCGGAGGTTCTTAAATCACTTATGATCTGAGTCCATACTTTATAGGCCGAACTTCTTGGCAAATTTGCTTCTGCAATTGTAGAAGCAAATTCTGTAGGAAGAGGGATACCAAGAATATTTGTATTTTCTGGTTGAGTCATATCTATATATTGCTCACCATAATAGCATTCAAGCTGCATAAAATAATATCCCCGCAGAAATAAAGCCTGCCCTACGATAGGATTTACATGAACTGTATCTCTTCCATAAGTAGCCTGATAGTAGTTAACTCTATTCAAACATACATTCATATATGCAACCCCTTGATAAAACTGCGAATATATACTTCCGTTCGCATTGTCATTCACATCGATATTATTAATGAGCGGACCTCCTCCTGGCAAACCAAAAAGATTCCCTGCAGCCTGCGAACAAAAAGTATGATCCACCGATAGAACAAAAGGCAGAAAATGCTGTCCATATAAACTTGCAGTACGCAAATTGGAATAACCAGGCGTCAAAAAAGTTGTAAGGTCAGCTATTGTTTTAGGATAGGTCGTATTATCTAATTGATCGACGGGAGCCACATTGGTTGGGTCCTTTTTACAGCTTACTAAAGTAACAGCCGCAATTATTATGAATATTATTTTTTTATACATTGTATCTATATTTTTATAATGATTTAGAATGTAATGTCTAGTCCGGCTGTGTACAATCTAACGTTAGGATATTTTCCAGGCCCGTCAATCCCACGATTGGTAACACCTCCATTATTCGCAGAAGCAGTACCATCAGCATTTCCTTGTACAGAACCGCTCGGCGTAAGATTTAAAGAAGAATATTGACTTCCTAATTCAGGATCAACACCGGTATATTTTGTAATACAAAATACATTGTTTGCCATTACATAAATACGGAAGGTTTTAATTTTAACTCTTTGTAACAGCTTATTCGACAAACTATAACCAATTTGCAAATTTTTAAGTTTTAAATAACTGCCATTTTCTACAAAAAAGCTGCTCGGATTGCTGTAATTACCATTTTGACCTATACTGTTATCTGCCACGAAATTTCCAAATCCGTTAACGTAGCCAACGCTTGGATATTTAGTGATGCCATTAGTTTTTCCATTATCAGTAAATCCTGAAGCCTGGAATACTTTAGAGGTAACATTACTATTATTTTCACTTTCAAATTCATATGGAGTAACCCCGTTATAAAGTTGTACGCCCATTACACCATTAAATAACATCGAGATGTCAAAGTTTTTCCAGCTGGCAGAGATGTTAATACCATATGAAAATTTAGGATATGGGTTACCAATAGCCGTTTTATCTTTCTGCGTAATTGCACCATCGTGGTTTATATCTTCATACATAAGGTCTCCCAGTTTTGCATTTGGCTGAGCTACCTGAGCCTTAGCCAACTGAGCAGCATTACTGATTATCCCCTCTGATTTAAAACCATAAAACTGGCCAAATGGAAGGCCTACGTTTGTGTAGGTTAAAGGCTGACTATTCCAGATACTAAGGCCGCCTGAGTACGGGTAATCATTATTACCATCATAAATAGGGCTTGCACCATTACCAAGTGATGTCAATTTATTTTGGTTAAATGACCCTGTAGCTCCTACAGAATAATTTAGCTCATCTATTTTATTAGTATAACCAACAGCGATATCAACACCTCTGTTTCTCACAGTACCTATATTTTCAAGGAAAGTAGGTGCCACTAACCCCTGTACAGGATCTCCTGTTGGAGGAAGGCCAGAACTCAAGGCAACAGGTACATTATAAAGCAATTGTGTAGTATTTTTATTATACCAATCAATATTAAAATATAATTTACCATTCAATGCCTGACCATCTAAACCGATATTGGTTTCATGTGTGCTCTCCCATTGAACATTAGTATTTGCAAAAGATGGCTGAATATAACTAACCTGCGGCGCACCCCCTGATGAAAAGTTTTGCTGAAGTCCCTGAGTATACGTACTGATAAAGTGATAAGGGCCAATATTACTATTTCCTAACTCTCCGTAGCTACCTCTTAATTTCAACTGGCTAAATATAGAGCTAAGCTTTGTGAAAAATCTTTCCTTGTCAATATTCCATCCTGCGGAAATTGAAGGGAAAACACCATATTGTTTACCAGGGCCAAAAGTGGTAAAGTTACCATCTCTACGTACGGTACCTGTTATATAATAAGTTTTATCAAAATCATAATTGACTCTTCCGAAAGTGGATCTTACCAGGCCGTTTTCATCCCAGCTACCTGTAACAGTTTGTAATCCTAATGAATTACTTGAATTTAAGAACCCATAAGATGTACCAAGAACATTAGGAACTTCACCTAATAAATTTTCTGTTTGATTAGCGTATTGTTCATATCCTGCAAGCAAGTTAACAGTATGTTTACCCCAGGTATGATCATAAGCCAATATATAAGCATTCAATTCCTGGTGGTAACTTCCTACGTTCCTATATAGCATGTTTGACGCACTTCCATCTATATTAGTTTTAGGTTGTCCATCGGTAAGAAGATTCTGCTGAAAAAGATTATTTTGGAATGATTGAGAAACGTAACCAAATGTTGCTTTAAAAGTGATGTATTTAATAGGCGGTTTATATTCAAAATAGACCTGCCCGTTAAAATTTGTTTCAGGAAAATTAAAGGTTGCTGAATTAACTTGAGCTACCGGATTAAATCCATGATAAGTAAAAGGATATACTCCATAAGTATGACCAGGAGGAGCAAATACAGGTCCTGTAAAAACTGGTTCAGAAAGGAAAGGTGAGCTTACAACTGCCGTTTTTACCGGAACAGTGGTACGTTCCCATACATTAAGTTGTTCTCCTACTTTTACCCTGTTTGATAATTTTATATCCATATTAAGCCTTGCGCCTGCAAATGCTGAACCATTCTGTATAAACACGCCTTTTTGATCATTATATACACCAGACAAAAAATAATTAACATTAGGAGTAGCTCCAGAAATAGAAAGATTATAATTTTGTTCGTTCCCGTTTCTATATAATTCTTTATTCCAATCAACATCTGTTAAAGAATCGATATAACCTGCCAGAGCCGGATTACTATAGTTGGGATCTTTTATATCTTTCTCATACCTTACAAAATCACTTTTATCTAATAACTTAACAAGGCGTGGCTTTGATATACCATATCTTGTATCAAGACTAATAGTAGGTTTTGCACCCTTACCTTTTTTAGTGGTAATAATAATAACACCTCCTGCAGCAGCTGCACCATAGATAGAGGCCGCAGAAGCATCTTT
>DATHOL010000073.1:0-3890 GCA_035484895.1 Bacteroidia bacterium
CTCCCCAATCTCCAATCCCCCCTCCCTCTCCCTTTTCCCCAACCCCAACACCGGAGCGTTCACGCTGAAAGCTAAGAGCGAAGAACTAAGAGTTAAGAGTGTTGAGATATATAATGTGCTAGGAGAAAAAGTATATTCAAACAGCTATCAGCCATCAGCTAATAGCTATCAGCTTGATTTAACTTCTCAGCCTAGCGGTGTTTACCTTTACAGGGTAATGGATGATAGCGGGGCATTGGTGGGAGAGGGGAAGTTTGTGATAGAGAAATAAAAACTCTGTGAAACTCATATAACTCTGTGCGCTCTGTGTTAAATTGTGGTTTGATTTTTCAACACAGAGTCCACAAAGTGAACAGAGTTACACAGAGGAAAATCCATAAATTATTTCCGTGAAAATCTGTGCTCTCCGTGGTGAGTATTTACTTCGCCTCCTTAGGCGGCCAGCTTGCCATTGCCGGGTTATGGAATGGGCGGGTGGCAGGCACTATGGTTTTAATAATTGAATCGTATCGGGTTTCGTTATTTAATAAAGCAATACCCTTGGCGGCTTCTTTATCATTTTTCAGTCCCACTTCAATGCGGCCTTTGTCGTAATAGTAGCGCGATGCAATTTCTTCTTCCAGCAATTCTTTTATTTCATCTTTGTTTTTAATGAGGTCATTTTTCTTGGCCTCATCAATGTCGCTGGTAATTTTTGCGTAGGCGTCTTTCAGGTCATCGGAATAGTTTTCCGTCTTCGTGCTTTCTTGCAGTTGTTTTAAAAGCTGGTCGGTCTTGGTAGTGTATTTAAAATCGTGGCCCTTTACATAAGTCACAAAATCCATATACTCATCATCCGTCAGTGCGAAATTGCTAGCCGGAGCTATGGTAGAGTGCTTCATTGCATATTGCGTAGCATAATTAAAAATCAAATATTTGGTTTGCAAATTAATGGCTACCGAAGTGTATTTGTGCGGGTCCATTTTAATATCCGGGTCAATGCCGCCGCCATCATATACTACTCTGCCGTGCTTAGTGCGCCATGCCGATTTCAATGAATCGGGCACCTTGCCTGCGCTGCCATCTGCATTGCGGTGGGTATAATCGAGCGCCTGTATGCATCTTCCGCTCGGGATATAATATTTTGCAATGGTAAATTTAATCTGCGCATCATAACTCAAAGGCCTTGTCTGTTGTACCAATCCTTTTCCATAAGAGCGTGTACCAATTACAATTCCACGGTCCAAATCCTGTATGGTTCCGGTAACAATTTCCGAAGCGGAAGCGGAACCGCTGTTTACTAAAACAGCTACATGTATGTTCGTATCCACAGGGTCGTTAGTGGTTAAATCAATGTGGTTCCATTCTTTCATGCGGCCTCGCGTGTTCACCACCAATTGGTTTTTCGGTTCAAATACGTTCACCACTTCAATGGCTTCATTCAGCAAACCTCCGGGATTATTTCTCAAATCTAAAACTACGCCTTTCAACTTCGGATTCTTTTCCAGCTCCATTAACGCATGGCGAACATTCTTTCCCGCCTCTTGTGTAAACTCTGTAAGGCGTATATATCCAATATCGTCGGAAATCATCCCTGAATAAGGCACATTGCTCACGGTTATCGCTTCGCGGATAAGTGTTTTTTCAACCGGAGAAGTTGCGCCTGGCGAAAGAAGGGATAGCTTAACTGTAGTGCCCGGCTGCCCCTTTAAAAGCTTACCTACATCATCGGTATTTTTTCCGGTCAATGCAATTCCATCTACACTTAAAATTTTATCGCCTGCTTTTATTCCTGCTTTTGCAGCCGGAGAATTTTCATAAGGTTCAGCAATTTCAATACTGTTGCTGTCTTTTTGAACCAATGCGCCAATGCCTCCATATTCGCCGGTGGTCATAAACCGGAAGTCTTCTATTTCCGATTCGGGGATATAGTCGGTATATGGGTCGAGTGATTCCAGCATCGCGTCAATACCCACTTTCATCAGTTCGCCGGGCTTAATAGTATCAACATAATGCAGGTCCAGCTCGCGAAGCATGGTGGTCATTATATCAAGGTTTTTTGAAATTTCAAAATAATTATCGGTGAAGCTATACGACAGTAAAGCATAGCCTCCAATAACCATAGCCATTAATAACAATTGGAATTTCTTCAGTTTCCGGAAAACAAGTTTCATCATAAAATAGATTTAAGGAACAGGGTCGTAACCGTGTTTGTGGCTAAATGGATTGCAGGATAAAATTCTTTTAAGTGTGAGCCAGGAGCCTTTAAATGCGCCATATTTCCGGAGGGCCTGTATGCCATACTCGGAACAGGTGGGAGTATATCGGCAGGAAGGCGGCAACCAGGGAGAAATCATTTTTTGATACACGCGTATCACCATTATCAGAAATTTACTCAGCACCCGTGGCGGTTTTAAAGTGTTGTAAAGTTAGTACAATTTTAGATTCGATTTCGGCGTAATGGTTTATTTTACGAGCGCTATATATAAACATAAGTGCATACGTTTCCTCATTTGCCGTTTTCAGAATCTTATGTTTGCGGTATGCTTCCCGCATTCTCCGCTTAAGCAAATTCCGCGTAACAGCTTTTTTAAATATCCGCTTGGGCACGCTGAATGCCACTTTAACGGGCATTGTGCTTTTGCGAGGGTCAATTACCCAAAGCAATTTAATAGGAGAGTTATGGATGGTGTTCCCCTTTTGAAAAACAGCATCCAATACTGTTTTTTCATACAGACGTTCCTGTTTTCCCAAAGTTTGTCTGCGGGATATTTCAGCCATGATAAAATAAGGAATGTAGACTTACTTTTTGCCCTTCGCTTTTTTGGCAACCTTTTTTGCAGCAGGTTTCTTTTTAGCAGGTATGGGTTTACTCTTTTTTGCCGCCGGTTTAGGTTTAACCTTAACAATAGGTTTCTTTTTTACAGCAGGTACAGGCTTTTTCTTTTTGGCAACCGGTTTAGGTGCAACTTTTGCTACTGGTTTCTTCTTCACCACAGATGTTGGTATAGGTTTCTTAGCCGCTGGTTTTGCAACCGGTTTTTTAGCAACAGGTGGAGCAGCTACAGGAGTTTTTGCAACCGGCTTCTCAACTTTTTTGGGTGCCGGTTCCTTTTTTGGTACAACTGCTTTGTCAGGTTTTTTAGCCCCGGCAGGTTTTGTTTTTTTCGGAGGGCCCATGTGTGCAAAAGGGTCATCGGAAAGTACATATTCACCCCTTAAATACATATCCATAGCCGAAGCCATAGAAGGAGTATTTGGCTGGGGAGCCAAAATATGAAACTGCAATCCTGAATTCATAACAGCCCTGGCGGTCTGTTCGCCAAAAGCGGCAATAACAGTATTGTTTTGTTTATATTCCGGGAAACTGTTGAATAAGGAACTTAATCCGGCAGAACTAAACAGCACTACCATATCATATTCCGAAAAATTGATGTCTTTAATATCTGAATTAACGGCTCTGTAAAGAGGAGCTTTAGCATAGCGTATGCCATCTCTGTCGAGCAAACTGGTATACTCTTCATTAGGAGCATCAGAACAAGGCAGTAAGTATTTATCGTCTTTATGCTTTTTACGGATCAGGTCCACCAAATCGGCATAAGAATGGTTGCTGAAGAATATTTTACGTTTCCTGAACTGAATATATTTCTGGAGATAATAGGCAGTGGTTTCCGAAATGCAAAAATACTTCATGGTTTCCGGAACAATAATCCGCATTTCGGTACAGATTCTGAAAAAATGGTCGACCGCATTTTTGCTGGTCATAATAATAGCGGTGTAGGAAAGTATATCAACACGGTGTTTACGAAACTCCCGTGCAGGAATTCCTTCTACTTGTACAAATGGGCGGAAATCAATTTCAACGCCGTGGGTTTTGGCTATTTCAAAATAAGGGGAACGTTCCAGCTCCG
>DATHOL010000074.1:0-2877 GCA_035484895.1 Bacteroidia bacterium
TTATTGCCAGTTGTTTTTTAGCCATCAGTCCCATTATTTTCCGGAATAGTTTAATGAATATGTCGGAGCCTCCATATTTATTCCTTCTGACCGTTACACTTAATTTTCTTTCCAAAGGATTTAAAAGTCGTAAAGCCTCTAACTTTCTGTTGGCCGGGTTTTCAATAACCGTAGCATCGGGTTTCCGTTTCGAAGCATGGTTTTTTATAGTCCTTTTTACAGGCATTATTTTATTGAAAAGGGAAAAAATAAATGCGGTTATGTTTTTTATAACTGCAATGGTATACCCTGCAAGTGTTATTATAACCCATTTTGTTCAGGACCATTATTCCCTATCCGGTTTTTTTACCAATTATCCCTGGAGCCTTCATCCCAATGGTTATTTTGCACCTCCAAAATTAGAAGATTATTTAAGAAGATTATGGTTTATTCCCTTTTGTTGGGTTATTTCATTGGGTCCGCCGGTGGCATATATTACGATAAAGGAAATTATATTATCCGGAATAAAAAATAAAGGCATATTATGGTGTGTATTGGTTTTCTGGACATTTTTTATTCTTACAGAAATATCCGCATTTAAAGGCTCCATCATACTGGAAACAAGATTTTCGGCAACCGTAACACTATTGAGTTTACCTTTTTGTGCAGTTTATTTTAAAGAACTTACCATGCAAAAAGCCAGGTTAGCCATATTGTTTGGCGCGTTAACTATAGGGTTGACCTTTGTTTATAATTTTCAAAACATAACAGCGGTGCCAAGGCTTGCAAACCAAAATGGAAATAAAGTTGCTGAAATAGTAGGAAAGAGTATAAATCCTGAAAGCGGATTGATTATAGACTTTTGGGAATGGGAAAATCCCGGCTATATCGGGCTTCAATCAAAGTTACCTTCATCAAGCGTTTATATACTAAGCGGCGATGATAAAAATACAGTTCAGGCGAAAGAAATAAATGAAATTATTCAAAACCATCAACAGGGGATTATACTTTTAGTTAAGAATTCCGTGTTGTGGCAAAATGCTATAATTTCAGATAAAAACTTGCAGTTTAAGTTTAATAATCTGAGTTTAAATACCCAAACTATTTATAGCGATAACGAGGTAGAGGTTTGGAAGTATTCGAGATAAACTACTATATGCTCAACCTTGCTTCCCCCACAAAAGGGTTGAACTTTTTCTCATAGCCTATGGTAGTGGGAATTCCATGTCCCGAAAATACTTCCACATCATCAGGCAAGGTAAAAATTTTGGTAAGTATATTTTTCTCAAGCGTATCGTAATCTCCACCGGGAAGGTCGGTCCGGCCAATGCTTTCGCGGAAAAGTACATCGCCTCCCCATAGTTTCTTATCGTTGGCGCTGTAAAAGCAAACTCCACCCGGTGAATGCCCCGGAGCATAAATAACCTCCAGCGTAATATCGCCTAACTGTATTTTTTCATGTTCTTCTATAAACCGCAATGGTTCAGGCGATGGGGTAGCTTCCACTCCATAAAATGCAGCTACCGTACTCAGGCTATGCAAAACTGTAAGTTCATTGCGGTGGAGGAGGGGAGCCAGCCCATATTCCTTATAAACAAAATGGTTGCCCAAAACATGGTCTATATGGCAATGGGTATTGAGTAAAAGTACTGGTTTAAGGCCTTCAAAGCGTATAAAACCAGCTAGTTTATCACATTCTTCGGGGGTGCTGCAACCGGGGTCGATAATGGCTGCTTCCTTCGCATCATTATATATAATATAGGTATTTTCAGAAAAAGCATTAAACTCAAAGTGTTTTTGATGGGTCATATGGCCTTTATTTAGGGCAAATTTACTAATTTAGCATTCTTATAATAAGCATGGTGTATATACTTCGTAAATATTTCCTTATTGCGCTGCTGTTTTTTTCCTTCTCTTTCGAAGGGATTTCCCAATTTTATACCGGTTCGCAAATTCCTTTTGGCAAGAACAGGGTGGAGTTTACCAAGCACCATTGGACCTATTATACCTATCCCGATTACAAGGTTTATTTTTACCAGGGTGGCGAAAAAACAGCCGATTATGTGGGCGAAAAAGCGTCTATCTTTCTTCGGCAGATGTGTTCTTTTATAGATTACCAAACCGACAGGCCGATTGATATTATTATTTATAATAAACAATCGGAATATGCCGAAAGCAATATTGGGTTGCAGCAGGATGAACAATATAATACCGGAGGAGAAAATCATATAGCATCGCGCAAAGTAACAGTATATGTGGACGGTGACCATCGCAATTTGGATGAGCAATTAAAACTTGGCCTTGCAGAAGTTATTTTCCAGGAAATGATGTATGGAGGCAGTTTTGTAAATGTTGTTAAAAGTTCCACATTATATAATATTCCACCCTGGTTTGAACAAGGATTTGTGCATTATATCGCTTCGGGCTGGAATACTACTATTGATGGCTATGTGCGTGATGGCATTGAATCGGGCAGGTATAAAAAATTTAACCGTCTTACCGGGCAGGATGCAACTTATGCCGGTGTCTCCATTTGGAATTATATAGCACAAAGTTATGGGGAATCAATCATTCCGCAGGTATTATATGTGGCACGGTCCAGCCGGAGTATTGAAAGCGCTTTCCTTTATTCATTGGGTACTACATTGAAATCATTTTCCGGCGACTGGATATCTTTTTATGAAACCCAATATCATAAAGAGAGCCCAAAAGATGCTATTCCTAAAAAGCAACCGCTGATTGCCAAACCCAAAAGCAATACCAAATACTACAAATTCGAATCAAGCCCTGAAGGCCGCTATTCCGCTTATGCTACCAATGAACTGGGGCAATGCCGCGTTTGGCTGTATGATAACCTTACTAAAAAAAGTACATCTATACTTAAGCAAGGACAAAAAA
>DATHOL010000075.1:0-10376 GCA_035484895.1 Bacteroidia bacterium
ACACTTACACATGGACTCCTTAAGGTGGAACCAATGCCACAGGAACCGGTTTATCTGCTCGAACCTATACAGTTAGCGTGAAAGATAATAATGGATGTAGTTCAACAGCCACAGTAACTATCAGCCAACCCGCTGCGCTTGCTGTTAATTTAACGGGGCCCAGTTCAGATTGTTCCGGACAACCTGTTAATGTTTGTGCTGCTGTTGCCGGGGGTACTGGAGCCTATACATATGCATGGGCACCCACAGGAGGTTCAACCTCGTGTGCTACAGTGTATCCTATTATAAGTTCAACCTATACCGTTAATATTACTGATTCCAACAGATGCACAACATCAGGTACCATTTTTATTTTAGTAGGTCCGGCATTAAATGTTACGGTAAGTGGCAGCTCTATGTGTCCGGGCGGGACGACCACCCTGTGTGCCAGTGCAACAGGTGGCACAGGAGGAAATACTTTTTTGTGGCAGCCTGGCAATATAAGTGGACCATGCATTACTGTTTCGCCATTAGTGACCACCATTTATACTATAACAGTTACCGATAATTGTGGTAGTAATGCTTCTTCAATTTCACGGGTGATTATAAACCCCCTGCCTAATATAGCTTTTTCCGCCGATGTTTACCAGGGCTGCACACCCCTTTGCATTCAATTCAGAAACTTAACCACCGGTAATAATGCAAACTGGTATTGGACATTTGGAAATGGAGATTGGGCAAATAGTGAAAGCCCAATTTATTGCTATGCTGACAGCGGACACTATAATGTAAGCCTTACTGTTACATCAGACAGCGGTTGCAGTTCTACCTTGCAAATTGGGAACATGATAATAGCATACGCTCACCCTCATGCAGCATATAGGTATTCTGTAGTAAGTGGCAGAACCATTCAATTTACCGACCAAAGCACGGATAAATATGGTATCGTCTACTGGAACTGGAATTTTATGGATGATTCAACCAGTACCTTGCAGAACCCCCTGGAAACATACCCCTGGGGAGCTTATTATTGCCCGACCCTGATGGTTATGAATATGCATGGCTGTGTTGATACGGTTACCAATTGTTTAACAGTTGCATCAGTACCTGATATTATCAGCGAAATAGGGGATTTGAATATCTACCCAAACCCTTCCAATGGAGTATTTGAGTTGGAATATTCAATAAAAAGTGGTCAGTCGTCAGCACTTCATATAAATATTATTAATGAACTTGGAGAGGTTGTTTATACGAAAAAGAAGCAAACAATAACAGGCATTAATAGGGAACAATTCAATCTTGGAAATCTTGCTTCCGGTATTTATACGTTGCGTATACAAACGGATAATAATACGGTGGTAAAGAAATTAGTAATAGTACGAAACAAATAAATAAAATCAGTTTCACCCAACCTTTCAAATGCTTTACCCGTATGGGTAATGAAGAAGCATTAAATATTGATTACCAATACATCAGATATTGAGAGAAATAGTACATTTGTTCTAAATATAAATATTCTAAAAAGCATAGTATGAAGAGTAAAATATCCTCAGCATCTGTATTCTTGTCGCTATTACTGATTATATTAGCTAACAAACAAGCCAGTTCGCAGGTGTTTTGTGCTATTTCAGCTGTTCAAAATGAATGCTGCAATGGAGGTAATAACGGATATATAACAGTAGCGCCCAGCGGAGGCAATTCGCCATATACTTATATGTGGACACCTTCAGGAGAAACAACTATAACTGCTACCATGCTTACTGCCGGAACTTATACTGTTGTTGTGAAAGATGCTTTGGGCAATGCCTCTACCTGCTCGGCCACCGTTACAGAGCCAAGCCCTTTAACCACATCTTCCATGTTCGTTGATAGCAATACGAATTGTGTAAATCCAAATGGAAGCATATCTGTTATGGCTGTCGGCGGAACGCTTCCCTATACATATACCTGGATACCTACCCGACAAACCAATTCCACAGCCACCGGTTTAGCCGCGGGAACATATACCTGCAATGTAACCGATAATAACTGTTGCTTAAGTACTGTAAGTGTAATTATTACAGGTGCCGCAGCACCAATGATAACAATATATACAACGCCTGATAGTATTTCCTGCAACGGTACAGCCTCAACTATTATTACGGGCGGAATTTCTCCATTTACCTATAAATGGTCGCCCGGAGGACAGACAAGTTCTTCTATAAGCGGACAATGTGCAGGTAATTATTGTTGCAAAGTTACTGACCATGCCGGATGCCAGGATTCTAGTTGCGCAACAATTCTTACAAGTACTCCAATAGTTACCTGCGCATGCAGCAATGCAGTATCTTTTGTAACACAATTGAATTCACCAACACTGCAAGTGAATATTTTCCCCAATCCTGTAAAAAATATTCTGAATGTTTCCATTACCGGTATTTCTGCTCAGGCCGATTTACAGCTTACCGATATGCTCGGAAGGACAGTAACCTCAATAAGGCATATACAAGTAACCAATGGTTCGAAAGAAACTATAAACATAGAAGGTTTGCAACCCGGCATTTACTTCCTCACAATTGAGTCGAACGGGCAAAAGCTGGTGAAGAAAGTGACCAAGCTATAAGATAAAAATGTTAATATTTTAATAGGGGAGGGGGTAAAGCCCCTCTCTTTTTGTTTGTACTTTTGCTACTCTAAAATATTCTGTCATGAAAAAACTATTACTTGGCCTTTCTGTTTCCATTTTGGGGTTTTCATTTTTCAATCCCTGTTCCGCACAAACTTTCCAAAGTGGTTCTCTCATTGTTTCCTTAACCTATGGTTTTGATATATACAGTACACAGTATAATCAGGTAAATAATTATCTTTCACCCCCTCAGACTATAAGTAGTACCGGAGGTGCTGCATCGGGTAATGTAAATTTGGGCGCCGAGTTTGGAGTTACTAATTGGTTGGGACTTGGTTTGCAAGGCAAGTTTGATTCTTATTTGCATAAAAGTAACTTTCAATCGGCTAATGGCGGAGAATACGGCATACTGATTAATTTCCATATTATCAGGCATCTGCATTTTGATTTATTAGGCGGGTTTGATGTTGGGGGCTCTCAACTAACTCTTACTTCAAATGACGGTACCAATGATCAGGTTTATGGCTCGGGCAGTTGGTTTGACATACATTTTACATCGCGTGTGTACATAGGGAAATTTGGATTTAGCGCCACCTTGTATTTTCCATCCATTAATTATTCTAATCTAACCAGTAATGTTTCAGGGTATAATGAATTTGTAATAGCTTCACTTAAAGCCCACGGCGAAGGTTTGAATTTTGGCGTACAATACCACTTTTTAAAATAGCCAATAGCTATTAGCTAATGGCTTCTTTTGAGAATACTTTGCTTTAAATTTAAATTGCATATAACCAGCGTGTTGGCTGTTTTAGCTATCAGCTATTAGTCATCAGCCATCAGCTTTCTTGTTGTTTTTGTAACTATTTCGGGGAATAGCTGTATAAAATTAAAAAAGCCCTAATGGAACAGCGCTCCGAAACTGAAGCTTTACAATGTTTAATAAACGACCTGCATGAGCAGGAAAGTAAGTTTTTGCTTCCGGTTGCCACGGATACATTACCGGATTTGTATACTTTTAATTTTCCGAACACTAATTTTTTGCAAGCTAATTAAATAATAGTAAATAACAATTAATGGCATGAAAATACTCGTAGTAGATGATGACAAGCTAATGCTTTCGGTAGTTTCCAAAAAACTGAAAGATAAAGGCTATGAAGTTATAGGAACCAACAATGGAGTAGAATCGCTCCGCATTATTTCCCAGGAAAAAATTGACTTGGTAATCAGCGATGTAATGATGCCCTGCCTTTCCGGGTTTACGCTTATCACTATGCTGAAAAGCTTCTATTTTATTAATATTCCAATCATATTAATGTCTGCCTGCTCGCAGGAAACAGGAATATTGAATTCTCACGGAATTGAATCAAAAAGTTTCTTTCCGAAGCCAATTGATTTTGCGCGCCTTTTTGAGCAAATAGACGCTTATTCCCATCCGCAAGTAGCCTAAACTCCTATCCTTAATATAAACACCCTAAACTCCCCCGTACTATGAACATGTCGGAAATTGTAAAATGGACATTCATTGTAATAATGATGGCCCCTCTCCCGGTTTTGTTTTTATCCTATTCTTTTATATTCCTGAAAGGGAAAATGGATAATTATTTTCAACAAAACAAGCAGCAGCAAGATTAGTACGTTTTCCCTTTATACACCCCTGCACCCTTAACTCTCACTCCATCCCCATGACTGTTATCATTACTTGTTTTTTTCTGAAAATGTACCGTAACCGCAGAGCCGCCAAATCGGCAATTGTGAAATAAGGGGATTAATTGTTTTTTCTTTTGGGTTTAATGTTACTTTTGAGCCCTTCAAACTAAAACCTATTAATTCATGGCTACTATTAAAAACATACTTATCCCGACCGATTTTTCTGAAACTGCCAATTTGGCCGTAGCTCACGGAGCTAATATGGCGCACCTGTTCAACGCTAAAATGTTTCTATTGCATTCGGTAGAACCATTTACTGCTATAAATGCTCCCGGTGAACCCGCTTTAGTTATGGAGGCCGAGAATATGTACAATGACGGTGTTGCTCAATTAAAGAAAGTTGCATCGGAAATAACCCAAAAATATAATGTGGATATAACCACTATTACAGTTAATGGTAAGCCTGCAGCCGCCATTTCAGAAGCTGTGAAGGATAATAATATCGATATTATAGTGATGGGTACTCACGGAGCCAGTGGTTTTGAAGAGTTTTTTATCGGCAGCAACACACACAAAGTGGTTAATCTGGCTACTTGCCCGGTTATAAGCATACAGGCTACATCTAAAAATGTAGGTTTTTCAAATATCGTAGCCCCTATTTCAAACAGTACGCACTCCCGTCAAAAAATCAATAATATTATTGAACTGGCTTCAAAGTACAATTCCACCGTTCACTTGCTGGGCTTGCTTGAAACCAATGACCCGGTGGATGCGAAGAAGTTTGATATAAAATTAGAGTCGGTGGAAAACATGCTTAAAAAAGCAAATATTAAGTTCACCAAAAAATTGGTGCACGGACATAATCCTGCCGTTGAAGCCATGAAGTTTTCGGAAGAAGTTAACGGAGACTTGATTGTAATAATGACCGACCATGAATCAGACCTTACTGGCATGTTCCTTGGAACGGTGGCCAAACAAATAGTTAATCACTCCAAAATACCGGTGATGAGTATTCGCCCTATTGCATCCGATGTAGAAGCATTCGACCCTGCCGGAGGCACGGGTGAGATTCTGTAAATAATTCTTCTTTACAGAATAATTCAATATGTTAGATAGATTAAACTCCTGGTAGTTAAGGGATAGTTAAACACATTTGTTTTAAAACGCGTACTAAATCAACCCTTTTTAAGTTTATAAGTGTGTGAAAAAAAACATTGAACAATGTTTTTTTTGTAACGATATTTAGTATATTTGTATTTAGCTGGTGGTTTCTGCTGATAGAAGGGAATACTAAAATTCTTCCTAAAGATGGATATATTAATTCTTCAGTTCTAAATAGTATTAATTTTTAAATCACTTCCCCATGAATAATCGAAATGTACACCGAATCCTTATCCCCGTCGATTTTTCAGTTGCCGGGCAATGCGCCGTTGAATACGGAGCTTTTTTAGCCAATGTATTTCGTGCCGATGTTCTTTTACTACACAGCCTGGAAGGTATTAACTCCTATCCGAGAAATTGGTTTGAAGGCGGCGCTGACCTTAGCCAGAAAGAATCGATTGAAAAAACTGTTACGGCCAAAATCGGCGAATTAGCCGAAAGCATAACCAAACAATATGGTGTATATGTTCAGAATTTAATAACGACAGGTAAACCGGCAGCTAAAATTGCGGAAGCAGTGGTGGAACGGGACATGGACCTGATTGTAATGGGAACTCACGGGCTAAGTGGTTTTGAAGAGTTTTTTATGGGCAGCACAGCTCACAAAGTAGTGAATATGTCGCCCTGTCCTGTAATTACTATTCCGGAAGGGTTTAAAACCTCCGGATTTAAAACGATTGTTTTGCCCGTTGACGATACCATGCATTCCCGCCAAAAGGTAAGCAATGTATTGCCCATTGCGGCTAAATGCAATGCAGTAGTACATATTCTGGGCCTGGTACACAGCAGTGACAAATCGGACATAAATAAATTTAACACCAAGCTTAACACAGTGGAAGAAGCAGTTAAAAAAGCAGGATTGGCATGCATTAGGAAAGTGGTAAAAGGTACCAACATAGCTATGGAAACTATGAAATACGCCCAGGAAGTAAATGCCGAAATGCTGGCTATTATGACCGATCACGAATCGAACATGACGGGTATGTTTATGGGTGCATTTGCACGGCAAATTGTAAATCACTCCAAAGTACCTGTAATGAGCATTAAGCCTGTAATAGGCAATTATGAATCGGCGGCCTGATATAGGTAACAGGATTTGCAATCTGCCATATTTATTAAACAGGCTTTAACTTATTTTTAATTCAGGCTTTGCGGAATAAAGCATAAAAATGATTTTAATCATACACACAATGGCATGTGTATAAAAAAGTGACCTATGTATGTATGAGTAATACACTACAAATTTTATATTTGCAACATTCAGTTAACATACAACCATACAATGAAAAAATATCTTTTAGCCGCAGCCATCGTTTCCATGCTTTTTGCATGCCACAACAAAGAAGTTGAAATGCAACAGGCTACTCAATTAAAGAGTGTTAGAGAACATGATTCATTACTTGGATTGAAAAGCCAGGCACAGGATTCCACTATTACTGCCTATATTAAGTCATTTAATGATATTCAGGATAACCTTGATTCTATTAAGAGCAAGGCTAAAATAATGAATATGAGTGTAGGCACATCGGAAACTACCGATAAAAAAGCCACTATTCTTTCCGATATGCGCTATATCAGCCAGGTAATGGCTAAGAATAAAGAAGAGCTTGCGCAGATGAAAAAGAAACTTTCCGGTTCAGGCATGAAAAATGCGGAATTGGAAAAAATGATTGCCCACCTTACCGAAGAGCTTACCGAAAAGGATGCAGACATTGCTTCATTGCAAAGCCAGTTGGCTGAAACCAATGCCAATTTGAAAACCGAAATCAAAAAGTTTAACGATAGCATGGATGTAATTAGCCATCAGCATGTAGTTATTGCGGAACAAAACACTATTTACTATGCTGTTGGTACAACCAAAGAGTTAAAAAATAAAGGCGTAATTATGAAAGAAGGCGGCGTGCTTGGAGTAGGGGGAACCGAGACGTTAAAGCCTAACACCAATACTTCTTATTTCACTTCTGCTGATATGTATAGCGTTCATGCATTGCCTTTATTCAGTAAGTTAGATAAAATCATAACATCTCACCCGAATGGCTCGTATACTATACACGGCGATAAAAAAGCCGATTCAATTATCATTACTGATCAAAAATTATTCTGGAGCGAGTCGAAGTATTTAGTTATTGTAGTTAAACAACGATAGTAAGCAGGAATGGCGAAATCTGGAATGTTTAAACACCTGAAAGCCCGGGTGAATTCTCTGAAAACAATCGGGCAGGTGTTCGGTCTTCTTATTTTTGGAACCGGTATATGGTATTTATTCACCAGTGGCGAAGCTATTGAAAGCGCCAACGGCGATAACCTGAATTCGCATATCACGGCTAAAAAACTAAGGGATACTGTTGCCGTTAAGCTTCCTAAAATTAAAAAAGACTCAGTTATTTTTTCTCCGCTTGAAAAGTATGAAGCGCAATCAGCCGATTCTTTCTTTAATGTATTAGCTACCCGCGCCCGTTTTAATGGTAGTGCATTGGTAGCACACGATGGCAAAATCCTTTATCAGCGCCAGTTTGGCTTCGCCGATTTTAAAACCAAGGAAATGCTTACCGATACCTCCGAGTTTCAGTTGGGTTCGGTATCCAAACAGTTTACCGCCGTATCTATTATGATGCTGAGCGAACGGGGTTTGTTGAATTATGACGATTCTATTTGCAAATACTTCCCTGATTTCCCATATAAGGGTGTAACCATCCGCATGTGCCTTGACCACCGCTCCGGCTTGCCAAACTATATGTTTACCTGTAGCGCCGAATGCCGCGACCAAAGCACCTTAATAGATAATCAGCAGGTAATGAAAATGCTTGCGGAATATAAACCACAACCTTATTTTAAACCTAACAAATTGTTCAATTATTGCAATACCAATTATGCTGTATTAGCGGCTGTAGTTGAAAAGATTTCAGGGCTTGATTTTGCTGACTTTGCAAGGAAGAATATTTTTGAACCCTGCAAAATGACCCGTACTTTTATTTATGACAAATACGATACGGTTGTCCCTAATAAACTAAACGGCTATAATGCAGGATACCGCAAAGCCGGCAGCGACTTTTTAGATGGTGTGGCAGGAGATAAAGGAGTTTACTCTACCGTAACCGATTTATTGAAATGGGATCAGGCGTTATACAGTGATAAACTCGTTACACAGGCTACCTTAAAGGATGCCTACACTCCTAAAACCCGCTGGATGAGCAATCACAGCTATGGTTTTGGCTGGCACCTGATGTACTTCGATAATGATACCATCGTTTATCATGGTGGCTGGTGGCATGGCTTTAATTGCGATTTTATCCGCGATATTAAAAAGAAGACAACGATTATTGTGTTAAGCAACCACATTAACTGGTGCATCCGCAATAGCTGGTCTTTACTGGCGCTCTTCCGCAAAACCCCATTGGCAAGTATGCCTACAGAGGGTGGTAAGGATGAGGAGAATGCGGGAATGTAAATTCAATTACAAATTAGGAATTACGAGTACGTGAGATTCCCCTCTCGTAGGAGAGGGTAGGGTGAGGTCTTACTTTTCAATAACTCCTTTCCTCTCAATCTTACCGAGCAATTTAATTAGCAGATTTAGTATCTTTGCATAAACAACAATGTTATGGAACTTTTAATCCGCAATATCAAAGCCAAAGCAGATATAAAGCTAATAAGCGAGCTTGCTGAGCGACTTGGTTTAATGACAACTCAACTTACTTTAGAAGAAAAAGAAGAAATTGGATTGGCCCTTGCCATTGAAGAAGGCAGAAAATCGGGATATGTTTCGGAAAAGAATGTAATGAAAACATTTCGTAAGATATAGCAAAAAATAATGAATGTATATACAGATACATCAGTAATTGGCGGATGCTTTGATATTGAATTTAAAGAGTGGTCATTGGCTTTAGTGGATGAATTTATTGCGGGAACAAAAAAGATAATGCTTTCTGATCTTACGCTTCGAGAATTGGAACTGGCAAGGCCCGAAGTAAGAAATAAAATAAATTATATTCCATCTGATAATAGGTTTATAATTAATATTAATTATGAGGCAATTAATCTTGCTGAAACTAATATTAAAGAAGGGGCATTAACTAATAAGAGTTATGAGGACGCTCTGCATATTGCTCTGGCAACTTTGAATAAAGCAGATGTTTTGGCAAGTTGGAACTTTAAACACATTGTGAATCTTGAACGTATAAGACTTTATAATTCTATTAACTTAAGACTAGGATATACTCTTATTGAAATCAGAAGTCCAAGGGAAATTTTAAAATCAACAGACAAATGAGAAAGGAAAAGGAATTTGATGCCGTAAAAATGATGCGTGAAATAAGGGAAAAACTAAGTAAGCGCTACTGGAAACATCCTGATGTGCTTAAAAAGGATATGGAGGCCATTCGGAAAAAATATACGACTGAATCAACTGTTTCAGAGAAATAAAGAATGCCGGAAGTACGAATTTTTTATTTCTCAATCACCACTTTCCCTTCTCCAACCAAGCCTCCATCTTCTTTTATAACTCGATAGAAATAAACACCATTTGGTTGTTCGCTTAGGTTAATTTCTTCACTCTTAGCTCTTAGTTCTTCGCTCTTAACTCTTTGCCCCATTACATTATAAACCTCCACACTACACTTACCAATACCATTTGATAACGATAAAGTGAAGATGCCGGAAGAGGGGTTGGGGAAAATGTTTATTAATTTTCCATTTGTTAAATTGCCAACTCCCAAGTCAGTTTCTTTAAACTTAAAAATTACTCCTTCACGATTTAATCCTCCTAGCAATGTCATTCCATAGAGTGTGTTCCCATTATTTATTATTCCTGAGGGAAACATGCCAGTTGCAGAACTGAAGTCAAATATATTTGTAAACGAAGTACCGTCAGTATCAATAGAAACAAGAGTACCTCCTAGTGCTCCTCCAATAGCCGTTGCTCCACATAAAACACCTCCAACAAGTGTGAAAGAACTATAAGAAGGATAGGCACCGCTTGCAGTAT
>DATHOL010000076.1:0-3345 GCA_035484895.1 Bacteroidia bacterium
CTTCGTTAATTACAATCTTCATGCTTTGTCCGCCTAATACATAAGAAGGACGCACCAGCAAAGGGAATTCCAAATCTTTGGTAAACTCAGCTGCTTGGTCAACGGTTTCAATTACGCCGAATTTTGGGTATGGAATATTATTGTCGCGCAATAGCGCAGAGAATTTTCCTCTGTCTTCCGCTAAATCCAATGATTGGAAATCGGTGCCGATAATTTTTATTCCGTAACGCTCTAATTTTTCAGCAAGTTTTAATGCAGTCTGTCCACCCAACTGAACAATAACACCTTCGGGCTTTTCATGCAATATTATTTCGTAAATATGTTCCCAGAAAACAGGTTCGAAATAAAGTTTGTCGGCCACATTAAAATCAGTAGATACTGTTTCAGGGTTGCAGTTGATCATAATGGTTTCGTAGCCACATTCCTTCGCAGCCAGCACACCATGTACGCAGGAGTAATCAAACTCTATGCCTTGCCCGATCCGGTTCGGGCCTGAACCCAAAACAATAATTTTTTTCTTCTCAGAAACTATAGACTCATTCTCTTCTTCAAAAGTGGAATAGAAATAAGGTGTCTTTGCTTCAAATTCAGCGGCACATGTATCCACCATTTTGTAAACCCGTTTAATTCCCATTTCTTCCCTGCGCTTTTTAAATACTTCACTTTCGAGGCAGCCCAGCAAATGCGCAATCTGCCTGTCGGCATAGCCTTTGCGCTTAGCCTCCATCATCATATCGCGGGAAATAGTTTCAATTTTATATTTTTCAATTTCCTTTTCGAGCAAAATCAGTTCCTCAATCTGGCGTAAAAACCAAGGATCAATTTGAGTTAGCTTATGAACTGTTTTAACAGGGATACCCAGTTTCAATGCATCATACACATGAAACAACCTATTCCAACTCGGACGCTCCAAACTTTGAATTATCTGATCCTGTTTTTTTAATTCTTTTCCGTCAGCGCCTAATCCATTGCGTTTTATTTCCAATGATTGGCAGGCTTTCTGTAAAGCCTCCTGGAAACTGCGGCCAATAGCCATTACTTCGCCTACCGATTTCATTTGCAATCCCAATTCACGCTTAGCACCTTTGAATTTGTCAAAGTTCCAACGAGGAATTTTGACAATTACATAATCGAGAGTAGGTTCAAAAAATGCAGAAGTGCTTTGTGTAATCTGGTTTTTCAGTTCATCTAAGTTATATCCGATAGCCAATTTAGAGGCAATTTTAGCAATCGGATACCCTGTAGCTTTGGATGCAAGCGCAGACGAACGCGATACACGCGGATTGATTTCAATGGCTATAATATCTTCTCTTTCATCGGGGCTAACGGCAAACTGCACATTGCAGCCTCCGGCAAAATTCCCGATGGAACGCATCATGCGTATAGCCATAGTACGCATTTTCTGATAAGTAGTATCTGACAATGTCATAGCGGGAGCAACCGTAATTGAGTCGCCCGTATGAATACCCATAGGGTCAAAATTCTCGATGGAACAAATGATATTTACATTGTTGTTACTGTCGCGCAACAACTCCAATTCAAATTCTTTCCAGCCGAGCATGGCTTTATCTATTAATACTTCGTGAATAGGCGAAGCATGCAATCCCCGGCTTAACGCTTCATCCAGCTCATCTTTTTTATGAACGAAAGATGCGCCTGTTCCACCAAGGGTATAAGATGGACGAATAACCAACGGGAAACCGATTTTTTGTGCAATTTCTTTTCCTTCTAAAAAAGAATTGGCAATAGCTGAAGGAGCACAGGCTACGCCAATTTCCTCCATACACTTGCGGAATTTTTCCCTATTCTCAGTTATTTCAATAGTCTGAATATCCACTCCTATAATACGCACCCCGTATTTTTTCCAAATGCCCATTTCATCTGCTTTAATGCAGAGGTTAAGGGCTGTTTGTCCACCCATGGTGGGAAGAACAGCATCTATTTTGCGTTCGTTTAATATTTTAATAATGGAATTTACATTCAGCGGTAGCAGGTAAATATGGTCAGCTGTAACCTTATCAGTCATAATGGTTGCCGGGTTCGAATTGATAAGGGAAACTTCAATTCCTTCTTCCCTCAATGAACGTGAGGCTTGTGACCCTGCGTAGTCAAATTCGCAGGCCTGGCCAATAATAATGGGGCCGCTTCCTATAATAAGTACAGATTTTATGCTTTTATCTCTTGGCATGGTATTTTTTTCGGTTGCGAATTTATGGTTTTATAGGTAGCGAAGGGTACAGAAATTTTCAATACTTATCAGAGGGGTTTAAGCCCTGAATCCTTCCTGTATTTTTTTTATGGGCAGTTCATTGAAAAAATCAATAGGGTATAGATAGGGCAAAAAAGCCCTATTTTCCAGCATATAATCCTGCTCCTTTTTACAAACAAAAACAGAAACTTGGAAAATCACATAACTATCTTAAATCCATTAATTTATATTTTCTTATATATACATTATTAAACCCTGAAAATAGGCGTTTAAAATATGATATTTATCACTTTATGAATTTTAACAGAAATAACCCCTTGAAAAATAACAGGTAAAAAATCATTTTTATTCGAAATTATATGCGTAAATTGCATCATCTTTTGAAGATAGACCTATTATAAAAAGTTATTAATCCTTCTTACCTATGAGAAACTCCATTCTACGAAACGGCTTATTCGGAATTTTCACAATTACAGCCTTCATAGCCAGCGCACAAAATGTGGCTGTAAATACAAGCGGTAATAATGCCTACACTGGCGCTATACTTGATTTAAGCAATCATAATACCGCAGGAGCAAATGGCCTTTTACCTCCTTATGTTTCATTATCAAATACAGCGACCCAGCTAACACCACCTATTACGGGCGGTACTTCTTCTCAACTAGGAGGTCTATTAGTATATAATACCAGCACAAATCTTAGCGGGCCCGGTTTATATTATTGGTATTACAATTCTATTACTCCTGCCAATTCCGCTTGGATTTACATAGGCAATGGAACGGTTGGAGGCACCGGAACACTCAACTATCTTGCCCGTTGGACACCGAATGGAACCACCTTAGGAACAGGAGTATCGCAAGACAATGGTACTACTGCTGCAATAAGCACTGTGGCTGCAGCACCCGTAGCTACTCAAATGCTTACTGTTGTGGGTAATGCGACTGCTATTAATGCTGTTATAGGAACTACCGCATTTACAGGTGGCGCTGCCGTAAAAGGCAGTGTTGCAAATGCCGGCGCATCGGGCGGATTTGGCGTAGAAGGTCTGATTTCAGGTGCCGGTGGCGGACAACAATATTCCTTATATGGTTCGTCAACAGTAACTGCCGGAAACGGCTATGGAGTTTATGGGCAAT
>DATHOL010000077.1:0-3798 GCA_035484895.1 Bacteroidia bacterium
CGGAACCCTATCTATAACTTCACCGATAAAATAGACCAGCATAAATAACAGTCCAAAATAAGAAACATAGGAATAACGGTCGGCCATAATAGCCGCTCCGCAAGAAATGAATTGCAGTACAAAAATTATATTGGCGATAAAAAATCCATACCCGAAAGCAATTACCCTCAAATAAGTTTTGTTCAACCTCCATGCAAAATAGACTGGAACTGCAATTAGTCCGATTGCAATAAAAGGAGCCGCATAATATATCCAGGGCAGGCTACCGTCGATGTAGCGGTAGGGGTATGGATAGAAGGTTGAAAGATGCGTCGGGTCAAAGAGTTTGGTAATATACATTACAAATCCGTAGGAGGCGTACATAATCCGTTCTCCAATGGAAAGTACGGCAAATGGTGCAATGGCGCCTGTTGCATTTTGCCTGTAATAAGCATATCCTCCAAAAACCAGGGAAGCAATTAATAAAGGAATTTTCTCAACGATGACTTTTCTTTCCCATTTTCTGTTTAGTAAAACATCAATAGCCAGTAATGATAGCGGAAATACTACCGCCATTGGTTTGGCAAGGCAGGATGCAATAAAGCACAGTATGGTTAGCAAATACCATTTTATTTTAGTTGTATCCACATACCGCAGGTAGAGCAATAAACCTGTGAAATAAAAAAAGGCATAAAGCACATCTTTGCGTTCTGCCAGCCATGAGACTGATTCCACATGCATAGGGTGAACTCCAAACCACAAGGCGCAAAAAGAACCCATAATAAGTGACCTGTTCTCTTTTATTTTCAGCCGCTTACAGAAACCAATTGACAACAGGAACACCAAGAAAACATTGGAAATATGTAATAGAATATTAGTTAGGTAGTAGGTTTTTGGCTCCAATTGGGCATAATGATAATTTACCGCTAGAGATAACATAGTAAGCGGATGGTAATTATTCTTGGTGATATCCTCTGTTAAAATAGTTTTCAGGTTCTCTGCTGTAAATGTCCTGATGTATTGGTCATTGGTAACATATACATCATCATCCCAATTGGTAAACAGGTTATTCAATGAATACCTGAAGCATAAAAACGTAACGATGCAGATACCCAATACTACCCATGTTTTAGGGTTAAGCAAGAAATTTTTTTGTGAACCTTTTAATTGGCTATCCATTTGGGTTTATTAGCGCAAATGTACAGAAATTGAAAACCTAAGAATAGCCCTATCCTGACATAATACATTTGCAGCGCATTTACCAGGCAACGTTTATGCAACAGTAGTTAAAAAACATACTGTATTTCAAAAATTCAGATTATCAGCTGTTAATGAAGGTATGCAGCATTTAAACCCCATGCAAAAGTGTTGCATAATTTTTATTTTGTCATTCAAAAGAATGGTTTAAAAAGGATAGTAGAAACCTCCTGTTTCTATTCATTTAAAACCTTACTTTTGCGCCATGAATGATAAACTAGTTTCCCGAATAATTATAGGAGTAACCATAGCTATACCGGTTGCGGTAACCACCCTCCACTTTTTACCCAAACCTGACCATGTGCCTGAAATAATCAAGCATTGCCCGCTTTTAAATGCCATCCTGAACGGTACATGTACCATTTTGCTTATAGCCTCCTATATTGCTATCCGAAACAAGAAAATTGCTATTCATAAGAAGCTGAATGTTACTGCTTTTATTCTCTCTGCCTTATTTTTGTTAAGTTATGTAGCCTACCATTCTTTTGGCAAGGAAACCCTTTTCCCGAAGGATAATCCGCTACGGCCGGTTTACATTTTTATCCTTTCTTCTCATATAATACTCGCTGCTGTGGTGTTGCCAATGGTTCTTCTTAGTTTTTACCGCGGACTAACCAACCAGGTTGCCAAGCATCGCAAGCTTGCACGCTGGACCTTACCTATCTGGTTATACGTGACAACCACCGGGGTTGTGGTCTATTTAATGATATCACCTTATTATAATTTCTAAAAGTTGTATATTTGTCCCGAATTCTCGGGATGAAAAAGATTTCTGCCATATTATTCTTATTTTTTGCTTCCGCATATTTCACTTTGTGCGAAGCCCAATGTTCCGTTTGTGCAGCAGGGGCAGCATCAACAGCGCGTACCAATGGAAAGTATGGAGCAGGCATTAATTCAGGCATCATATACCTTCTTATAGTAACCTATTTGGTTTTTACCGTATTTGCCATTTATTTTCTTCGTCACCGCATACGCTATTATTTCCGTACGCTTGCCACCCGTTGGCGAATGTTTATAGCTTCTTTCTGAGAAGCTTACACAGGAAGAGGCAATAATTTTCATTGGTTTTTTAACTAATCATTGTTAGGTAAGCTAACGGAGACTTATAAGCCTCCACAAGGAATTATCTAATTTTGCAACTATTTTATAACAAGTTGATTAATCTACTGACCCCTGATAACTGACCACTGATTACTAATTATGACAAGAATTTTAACAGGCATACAAAGTACAGGAATACCGCACCTCGGAAATATCCTCGGAGCTATTATGCCAGCAATTGAAATGGCTAATGACTCCAAAAACGATTCGTTTTTGTTTATAGCCGATATGCACTCATTAACTACGATTCATGATGCGAATGTTTTAAAGGAGAATACATATAGCGTAGCTGCTGCATGGCTTGCTTTTGGCCTGGATGTGGATAAAACCGTCTTCTATCGCCAATCTGATGTGCCCGAAGTAGCTGAATTGACCTGGTATTTGAGTTGCTTTACTCCTTATCCTATGCTTGCCAATGCAGTTTCATTTAAAGATAAACTAGACCGTCTTTCAGAAGTAAATGCAGGTGTGTTTCTTTATCCTGTACTTATGGCTGCCGATATTATATTGTATGATGCCCACTATGTACCAACAGGGAAAGACCAGTTGCAACATCTGGAAATAACCCGTGATATTGCCTCTTCTTTTAATAGCCACTATGGGGAAACCTTCGTTGTTCCGGAGGCTACCACCGTTAAGGAGGCGATGCTTATACCCGGAATTGATGGTCAGAAGATGAGTAAATCATATAATAACACCATCAATATTTTCCTACAGGATAAGGATTTGAGAAAAGTGATAATGAAAATTGTTACAGATACTACACCTATTGAACAACCCAAAAACCCGGATACATGCACAGTCTTTAAGTTGTATACATTGGTTGCAGAAAAAGATAAAGTGGAGGCGATGCGCCAAAATTATTTGCAAGGTGGATACGGTTATGGCCATGCAAAAGAGGAATTATACCAAACCATTGTTAATAAATTCCAGAAGGAAAGAGAGCTATATAACCACTACATGAGCAATAAGGCAGAGTTGGATAAAAAATTGAAACAAGGCGAGGATAAGGCAAGAATAGTAGCGGCAAAAACATTGAAACGAGTACGTGAGAAATTAGGATATAATTAATAGTGGAACGCCGATTGAATCATTTAAATCATAAGCAACCCGCGTCATCCGCGTTCCATTTATATAAACAATGAACATAGAATGAAAAGTAAAATAGAACTAGAACTTGAGAAACGCATATTGGTAATTGATGGTGCTATGGGCACCATGATACAGCGCTATAAGCCTACTGAAGAAGATTATCGTGGTGAACGTTTTAAAGATTATCCGCACCTGATAAAAGGCAATAATGATATTTTTTCGCTCACTAATCCAAAGATGATTGAAGATATTCATCGTGAATATTTAGAGGCGGGTGCAGATATTATTGAGACCAATACTTTCAATGCAAACCCACTTTCACTCGCCGATTATCACATGGAAGAATTGACCAATGAGTTGAACTAT
>DATHOL010000078.1:0-3898 GCA_035484895.1 Bacteroidia bacterium
CAAGGATTAAAAAATATTGCTAAAAAGGTGCATAATCTGGCTGTTCATTTGGCAGGTTCGTTAGCCGATCTGGGATATACTATTTCCAATAAAAACTTCTTTGATACAATTGAGATAACCATCCCGCAAGGTTTTGGGTTAGGGGCTCAAAATTTTGAGCCCATACAAACACAGGCATTGAAGAATGGTTTTAACTTCTATTATCCTGAATCGAATGTGATTTGCATCAGCCTGGATGAGACTACCAATGCAAATGATATAAATGAAATCATTTCCATTTTTGCTTCAGCTGCCGGGAAAACTCCGATAACAAATGAAGTAAATAGTTTTTCGGAAAATTTTAATCTGAATAGTGTTTCCCGCACCAGCGAATACCTCTTACATCCTGTGTTTAATACCTATCATTCCGAAACGGAAATGATGCGTTACATCAAGAAATTAGAGAACAGGGATATATCACTAACTCACTCTATGATATCGCTCGGTTCCTGTACTATGAAGCTGAATGCTGCATCAGAGTTATATCCTATTACCATGCCCGGTTTTGCAAACATTCATCCTTTTGTTCCGCTCGACCAGGCTAAGGGTTATACAAAGATGATTGATAACCTTAGCAAGTATCTCTGCACCATTACAGGCTTTGCAGGTGCTTCCTTGCAACCAAATTCAGGCGCACAAGGCGAATATGCGGGTTTGTTAGTAATTCGCGCATACCATCACAGCAAAGGAGAACACCACCGCGATGTGGTATTGATTCCGGCCTCGGCTCATGGCACCAATCCTGCTTCTGCTGCTATGGCTGGCATGAAGATTGTGGTTGTAAAATGTACCGAAAACGGCGATGTGGATGCAAAAGATTTGCAAGAAAAAGCGGAACTTTATAAGGAGACCCTATCTTGTTTGATGGTTACCTATCCTTCTACCTATGGGCTTTTCGAGGAAGATATTAAAAAGATTACCAAAATAATTCACTCGCACGGCGGACAGGTTTATATGGATGGCGCCAATATGAATGCACAGGTTGGGCTTACCAATCCTGCCAACATTGGTGCGGATGTTTGCCACCTGAATCTCCACAAAACGTTTGCTATCCCGCATGGCGGAGGTGGCCCCGGAATGGGTCCGATTTGTGTGGCGAAGCATTTAAAGCCATTTTTGCCATCACACGTGGTTATTGCTCCAAATGAAAATCACGTAAGCGCTGTATCGGCTGCGCCTTGGGGTAGTTCGCTCATACTTCTTATCTCCTACGGATATATTAGAATGTTGGGAACACAAGGATTGACTGACTCAACCAGGTATGCAATTCTTAATGCAAACTATATCAGGGCTTGTCTGAAAGACCATTATACAATTCTCTATACCGGTTCTAAAGGCAATGTAGCGCATGAATTGATTTTAGATTGTAACGAGTTTAAGAAGTCAGCAGGTATTGAAGTTACCGATATAGCCAAAAGGCTTATGGATTATGGCTTCCATGCACCTACGGTTTCTTTTCCTGTGCATGATTCATTAATGGTAGAACCGACAGAAAGCGAAAGCAAAGAAGAACTCGACCGTTTTGTAGATGCGATGATTTCGATACATGCCGAAATAGATGAAATAGCTTCCGGCACAGCTGATAAAGCAGACAATGTATTGAAGAACGCTCCGCATACCGCTAAAAGGCTTATTGCAACCGACTGGAATCACCCGTATACCCGCGAAAAAGC
This sequence comes from Bacteroidia bacterium, assembly GCA_035484895.1. Lineage (GTDB taxonomy): Bacteria > Bacteroidota > Bacteroidia > JABEUT01 > JABEUT01 > JABEUT01. Next base: position 1,713 of record DATHOL010000078.1, read on the forward strand.
AGCTTATCCGCTGCATTGGCTCACGGAAAATAAATTCTGGGTTTCCGTTGCACGTGCCGACAATGCCACAGGAGACAGGAACCTTATTTGTACCTGCCCGCCTATTGAGGAGTATATGGAAGTGGAGGGGTAAAAGTTATAATGTATTGATTGGAAAGTCTTGATACGAAGTAAAATAGGAATAAAGTGAAAAGGCTCACACCGTTTGAATTTATTGAAAAGGCAAATCTTGTTCATGGTAATAGATATGGATATAGCAAAATTGGTCATGTCTATTCTTCGGAAAAAGTAACTATTACTTGCCCCACTCATGGTGATTTTGAACAAAGGCCAAATAACCACCTACGAGGGCAAGGTTGTATCGCATGTAATCTATCCAAAAAACTTTTTCCCGAAGAATTTATTGAAAGAGCTATCCAAAAACATGGAGATAAAAGATATAATTACGATAAAGTGAAATATTTTGATAACCACACAAAAGTAATTATTACTTGTCCTACTCATGGCGATTTTGAACAAACTCCTAAGGCTCATTTAAGAGGAAACGGTTGTCCAAACTGTTTTGGCACCAAAAAATCATCAACTAAAGAATTCATTGAAAAGGCAAAACAAAAGCATGGAGATAATAAATATAATTATGATAGAGTAAAATATTTAGGTATCCACACAAAAGTAACTATTACTTGTCTTACTCATGGTGATTTTGAACAAACCCCTATAAGTCATTTACAGGGAAGGGGTTGTACAAAATGTGGTGGCACGAGCAAATCATCCACCGAAGAATTCATTAAAAAAGCAAAACAAAAACATGGAGATTATAGGTACAATTACGATAAAGTAAAATATATAAATGCCGATACAAAAATAACTATTACTTGCCCTGCCCATGGTGATTTTGAGCAACGCCCTTCTAGTCATTTACACGGATACGGTTGTGCAAAATGTGCGCATTTTTTAACTACCGAAGAGTTTATTGGAAAAGCGAAAAAAGAACATGGAGATAATAGATACAATTACGATAAAGTACATTATATAGATCAACGAACAAAGGTTACTATTACATGTCCTATTCATGGAGATTTTGAACAAACTCCTGTCAAACATTTAATGGGAAGGGGTTGTACAAAATGTTCAGGCGGCATAAAATATTCTACCGAAGAATTCATTGCAAAAGCAAAACAAAAACATGGAGATAGTAGATACAATTACGATAAAGTAAAATATATAAATACCAATACAAAAGTAATTATTACTTGTATCTATCATGGCGATTTCAAACAAGCGCCTAACAGTCATATACAGGGGCAGGGTTGTTCAAAATGTAAAATTCCCAAAGGAGAAAAAAAAGTTGAAGATTTTTTAATTGGCAGGAAGATAAAATATGAGTGGCAATACTCTTTTGAGGATTGCATTGCAACGAGAAAACTCTCCTTTGATTTTGCAATATTTATTAACGACAAAATTGGGCTAATAGAATATCAAGGAGAGCAACACTATTTTCAAATAGGTTTCGGTAAAGACACAGCTAATTCTACCCTTGAAAAAAATATTAGACACGATAAGATTAAAGAAGATTATGCAAAAGATAATGAAATACCTTTATTATTAATCCCATACACTGAATTTGACAATATCGAAAAAGTAGTAGAAGATTTTATAAAAAGTTTGACGATTTAGTGTCTTTGCAGGAAAGACTTATATGATGAAGTCCTATTATGGTAAGATTCCTTCGCGGAGCCTCGCAATGACGAATTACCGCTATGTTCGTCACTGCGAGGAACGAAGCATTCTTACTCAATCGCAAGTTTCATTTTAATTAACCCGTTGTGGTAAGATTGCTTCGCAGAGCCTCGCAATGACGAACAAAAGCCATTTCTTTATTTATTCCTAACTTTGAACTTCAATTCATACCTATGGCAGAAAAAAAGGAACCACATAAAATAACCACTCACGTATTGCAGCAAATGAAGCAGGCGGGTGAAAAAATCGCTATGCTTACGGCATACGATTTCTCTATGGCGCGTGCTATAGATGATGCAGGCATAGATGTAATATTGGTGGGCGATTCAGCATCCAATGTAATGGCAGGGCATGAAACAACGTTGCCTATTACATTAGACCAAATGATATACCATGCCCAGTCGGTGATACGGGCGGTAAAACGTGCATTGGTGGTAGTGGATTTA
>DATHOL010000079.1:0-4086 GCA_035484895.1 Bacteroidia bacterium
GCATCTTAGAATAGCTGACTTATATTCTTGACTACAAAAATAAGAGATTTCCCTTTGAATAGAAATATTCCATAATTTTATCGAAATTTTAAAACGACCTATGGAAAATACGATGCCCGAACAACAAGCCCAACCCGAAACAAGAATCAAGATAGATGCGAACGTCCTTACCTATTCGGAAGTGCTTGTATTTACTACCTTTTACAATGCTTATAAAATCCAGAATAATGCCTTTACCAGCAGCGCGCAGATACTTAGCCAGATATTATTTGAAGCAGGTGAGAAACCAATCTACATGACCGGCACCTCCACCTATTCGGGTTACCTGATTGCAGCTTTTGAAAATGGCAAAGTGGCTAAAATAAATTTCTCCAGCTATGAAACGGAAACTAAGCGTAAAAAGCTGAACAGTGTTTATAATAACGAATCGAAATTGGTTTTTATAGAGCATATTATTGACGATATTGATTTGGTTGCATTAAGCAGCATTAACAAAGTAGTGCTATTTAACACAAGCCAGATAAATGCAGTAGGCAGCAGGACCACCAAAGGCTTCCATGTTGTAAAAGCCAAAGATGGCAGTTCCGTATTAAAAGTCAAAAAGCTTGACCAGGTGAAATTTGCCGACCCGGAATATTATCGCAAAGGATTAAATACTGTTGGCTATTATCTAAAACCAGGAGACGAGTTTTAATTTGAAGTTTGCTTTGGCAGCATCGCCAAGTAATTGGCGAGATTCGGATAGTTTGGATTTAATACCTGAACCGTTTGCCAGCAATGCCGGGCAGAATCATATTGGTTGGTATTGAAAAATGACCCACCTAAATTCAACCATAAATCAGGATTATAGAACGCACATTGCAGGCCTGTTTCAAATTCATTAATTGATTGAGGAAATTGGCCGCGTTTTGCAAACTGATTTCCGGTATAATTAAAAATTTGCCCTAACAAGGAATAGTAGCCCGGCAGATTCGGATGTGCAGGATATATCTGCTTTACTCTATCCCAAGCCAGCTTAGCCGAATCTGGTTCTATTAACTTGCAATAGGCTATTCCCATATTCAAATACCCATCTATATCGGAATCATCAATACGCACAGCTTTATTTAGGTATTTTAGGCCAACCCTCGCGATTGAATCCGATTGCAAAGTATCTTTCGTAGCTTCACTCAGGTTGATATACTGTGCCCCGGCATTATCATTTGCTTTTACACTGTTTGGAATTGCATTTACATCTTTGGTAAATAATGTAAAGTTACTTTTCCAATCCCTATTTCTACTCATGGTTTCCATTCCGCATACTATAACTAAAAATGCAAGAAAGCCCATAACTGTATAGCTTCTTCGGGGCATTGCCAAACCTTTTGCTATATATACAATTGCCCATGCCAGCAGCATTACAAATCCCAAAGATGAATGAAACACCAGCCTCTCCCCCATGGTGGTGCCAATATTAAGGATGAAATTGGAAATCATAAACAGGTTTAATAAATAGAAAGATACCGGAAATGCAAGAATACTTTTTTGTCGCAATAGTTTAATTCCCCCATAAATTACACCGGAATAAATAAGGATACTTAGCCATACCAACGGACTGGAAAAACTATAATAGGATATTTGTGCAAAGCCATAATCGTATGCCAATGGGTATGGGACAATGAGCATCCATAGGTATTTGCCAAGTATAAAAATCTCAGTAGCGAGTTTTTGCATTGGCGTTGCCAGGAGATATGGATTATTTAAAATATCCAATTCTGTTTGTTGGTGCGGAAACCCGATAGCGCTTATCCGGACTATAAAATAGAGAATAACTACCCCCGCATAAGGCAATGAATGTATCAACGCCTTCCCTGCTTTTTCTTTAAAGTGCAGCATAAAAAGAATTGGCAGAAGCAAAACAAGCGTTAGTGCGTATTCCTTTGCCAGCAATGCAAGAAAGAGAGAAACCGTACCCATCAAAAGGCTTAGGATTTTCTTTTTCCGGAGGTAATTAATACTAAAAATAAACGTCAACATGATAAACAGAAGTGACAGAATTTCATCAGAGCTTTTTATGTTGGCTACTACCTCTGTATGCAATGGATGTATAGCGAACAACAACGCCGCAATAAATGCAATATCTTCTCCATTTGGAAGTGCCTTGAATAAATAGTTTCGTAAAAAATAAAAGATGGAAAGCACGCAAAGAATATACAGCAGAATATTTACTGCATGCCTTTTATGCGGCGATTCTCCCCACAATTGATGTTCTATTGCAAATAAAACAATTGAAAGAGGGCGATACCGACCTCCTGATAATTTCTGGTTGGCATTGCTTTGTTTGTAATAGCTGTCATAGGCATCAGTCGAAAGTATTTTAGCGATACCTGAAAACCCTTTCTGCACATACTCGTTGCGCTGAATTACGGCTTCATCATCCAATACATATTCATTCCGGAAGGAATTGGCATAAAAGCAAAGTGAAATAATAATAAGAATAGCATATTTCACTTTTACAGGAAAATTAAGAATTACCTGCAATGGCTTCTTTACAACCGGAGGCTTTTGAGTTATATTCTTTTTAGTCACGGGCAGAATATAGAATACTATTATTTCCGAGGAGTTGCAACCAATGCGTTCAACCCGCCACGGGCAGCATTAGCAATACCGGAATCAGGTTTTAACTGCAAGGTACGCAGCCACGCATATTGGGCCGAATCATAGCGTTGAATGGAGAAATATGCTCCACCTAAATTATACCATAATTCAGCATTGGTAGAATCTTCACTTAACCCTTTCTTAATTTCAACAATTCCAATCCGTGGATCATTGGCGCCTACCACGCGGGCTTTATTCAGGAATGATTTAGCAAGAAGTGGCCGGTAAAATAAAACTTTTGGGTGGTTAGGATAAAGCCTTGATTGTACAATATCCCAATAGTATTTAGCAGAGTCCAGGTTAGAGAGATAGTAATAGGCCAACCCAACATTTATAAATGGATCAGGGAAACCTTTATCTAAATCTATAGCACGTTTGCAAAGCATTACAGCCGTATCCAGCATATTCGTCTTCCGGCTTTCATTTCCTTTTTCGGTAGATAAATTTATATAGCCAACCGATGCATCGCAATCGGCAAATTCGCTATTGGGCACTACTTTTACATCATGCATAAACAAAGTATAATCATTTTTCCAATCTGCATTACGGCTGATGGTTTCTCCTGCACAAACCAACATTAAAACAACTGCAACCCCCATTATTGCTGCTTTACGGGTGGCAAAAGGCACCTTCCTTGTAAGCCTGAATGCCAGCCATGAAATTACCACTACAAATCCCAATGAGGCGTGATAATCGAAACGCTCACCGTAAGATGCTCCCACATTGATAAAGAAATTGGAAATAGGAATCAGCATAAACAAAAAGAAAAATACAGGCAATGCCATCACATCCTTTTTCATCAGCAATTTGAAGCCCCAATAGGCAATACCTATAATGGCAAACAAGGACAACCAAACAGTTATATCGGAAAAATTATGATATGGAATCTGATTATACGAATAATCACAGGCAAGCGGATATGGGACAAACAATTGGAATATGTATTTACCCAAAGCGTACCATTCCGTTGCAAACTTTTGGATTGGTGTTGCAAGGTAATAAGGGTCCATGCGTAACTGGTTGTTGATATAATGAACACCTGCATTCGAATGCGGAATGCCAACTGAAGCAAACCTTAAAACAATATACACAAAGGCTGTAGCAAAGTATGGTAAACTATATGAAATAGTACTTTTTTTATTCTCCATCGGATAGAGATAAAACAGCATGGGCAGCAAAAATATAAGTGTGATTGCATATTCCTTTGATAAGAGCGAAAGGAAAAAGCTGCCCATAGCGAAATACAAATACTTTTTAGCATTCCCGGTTATGTATTTCAAACTAAAAATAAAGGTGAGTATAATAAAGAACAGCGACAATATTTCATCGAAACTCTTAATATTGGCAACTACTTCGGTATGCAACGGATGTATTGCAAAAAGCACAGCAGCCAGCAAAGCAATATCATCTCCCCGGGGAATTTTCTTCAATAGAAAATTGGACAGGAAA
>DATHOL010000080.1:0-3496 GCA_035484895.1 Bacteroidia bacterium
CTGCAAAATAATATCCGGCAGTGTTACTTGCTTACGCGCACTATCCACACTGAATGTGGAAGAAAAATAAGGGTTATACCCTACCTGCACTATATATATCTTGTAATTATCATTCTTCACATTTTCAAATTCAGCTACACCATCTTCTCCTGTAAAAGAATAGAGTACCATCGCAGAATCTTTTGCTTTCAAAAGTTGAACCATGATTCCATCCAACGGTTTTTGCTCCGCGGAAATGACCTTCAGATGAATTTCCCCACTTACCTGACCCAAAGCAATGTTTTGCATGGACAGAGCCATTATTAATGGTAGGAGTAGCAAATATTTCATAGGGAAAGTAATTACTTATTTATATATATATTCGGCTTATTTGCTAATTATTTACTACTAACTTAATCGGTACGTTACGCATATATTTCTGCATACAAAGCTATGAGTTCGGAAACCGCTACGGAGTTAAAAAAAGTTAATTGATAAATAATACCGTATTATTGCAATCCTTTATGAATACTCCATTGATCAAAACAGCGTGCGGAATTATTGCAACCATTATTGGTGTCAGCAGTTTTTATCCATACCTGCGCGATGTGTTCAAACACAAAACCCAACCGCATACCTACACATGGCTTATATGGACAATTCTGCAAGTGACAGGTGTACTCGCAATGTACACTACCGGAGCGGGAATCGGGGCGCTTACCTTAGCTGTCGGAGCATTTTTTTGCGGATATATTTTTGTGCTATCTTTAAAATACGGAAGCAAAAACATTACAACATTTGATACCTTGTGTCTAATTGGAGCATTGGGATCAATTGGCGTTTATTTTTTCCTGCACGATGCTGTTCTGGCAGTAATATTAATTACTGCAATTGATCTTGTAGGTTTTTTACCTACCATGCGAAAAGCCTATTCAGAGCCATATTCTGAAACATTATCGATGTATGCCTTGTTTTTTGTTTCCAGCGGTTTTAATTTGGTGGCAATTGGCGTTTATTCCATCACTACAACGCTATATCCTGCAACCATTATGTTTACTAATCTCTTGTGTTGCGTTATTCTCTGGTCAAGAAGAAGGATAAACTGATATACTATTTACAGCCCGAAACACAATGCACATCTAATTCCAATTTATCATTTTTCCGGTGATACATTAAAACAGTTTCTTTGCGCCCGTAAAAATCAATTTCAAAAAAACCTTCTTCGTTAAATTTTAAACATTCGAAACCGTTCTCACAGGATTCTGTTTTAACAGCGTCCAGCCGGCTTCCTGCACCGCTTATAATATAGTGAAGGCTATCGCTGTATAAATATTCCAGCGAGTGTTCATGCCCGCTTACATAATAAATGTCGGGACGGTTTTGTTGCTTCAACAGGCTATCCAGGTGGACAGCCATTTTATTGTATGGCGGATAATTCGGGTTATTATCTCCAAACCGCCTTATAATTCGCTCCCAAAAAATAAGCGGGCCTGAATGTTTGCCTTTTGCATGTATGGGGTGATGGGCCACTACAATAATTTTTTCGCGCTTACTTGTGGCATCCTTTAGTTGTGTTTGCAATGCATGATAGAAAGTATCCAACACCGCGGATGCACTCTTTCGTTTTCTTCCTTCTTCAACAATCAACCTGTAAGAATCAATAAAAATAATCCGGGTTTTTCCATTGTTGAAGTCGAGTGATACAGGCCCGGGGCTTCCATCTGAAGGTAGAAAGGTCCCTGTATTATGGTTCTTTAAAGTTGCAAAAGTCTTTAACGTACCCTCTACAAAATCCTGCTCATGCTTCAGGCGCTCTTCCCCTTTCTTTAAATTAATCATGTTCCACCAGTCGTGATTACCGGGAATAAAATAAGCAGAGCCTTTATATCCATTAACAATATCCATTTGCGCCATCATCCTCCTTTTGGCTGTTTTACCACCGTTGAATCCGCCCACTTCCAAGTCTAATAACGCAGAAAAAAAAGTTTTCAGGTAACAGTTATCACCCAGAAAAATTACCGCACTATTTGAATCTTTAAGAAGTTGCGTATGCAAATCGCGCAATGTTGCACCGGTTGTGTCTCCTTCACCCGCATCTCCTATAAGGTATAGTTTAAAACTTGGCTTCTCCGTAGTTTGAGCAGCACCTGTGAAAGGGGGCAACAAAAAAGAAAGCGCAATAATTAAAGAGCCTATAAATTTCATGGAATAAAAGTAGAATAAAAACCTGAAGAGGATGTGCGTTGGGATTAAGCTTGTATCTTCATAAAACGGTAAGTGCCGAAGAAAAGTGTCACACACATCGTTAGAAGCAACACTAAAAAATCATTTACTAACCCGAAATGCGAACGATTGATAAGGCAAGTTCGTAGCGCATCTACAGCATAGGAGATAGGATTGAATTCAGCAATTATTTTCATGGCAGCAGGCACATGGTCTAATGGAAAAAGTGAACTCGACAAAAAGAAGAGCGGAATAACAAGGAAGTTATTCACAGCTACAAAGCCCTGCATTTCGTCTACCATGGCCCCAACCCCGGCACTGAAACCAACAATAGCCATAGATAACATACTCATAAAAAGTATGGCTACCGGAACCAGATACCAGTTGTAGGGCCGAAACCCTACTGCAACAGAAATAATAAACAATACCACACCTTGAAAAAGTGAAACAGTAACTCCACCCAGCGCACTTCCTATTATTATTTTTAACCTTGAAACTGGCGATACCAATGTTTCTTTGAGGAACCCAAATTGACGGTCCCATACCACATTCGCTCCCCAAAACATAGAGGTAAACAAAATTACCTGCACCATAATACCGGGAACTATAAACTGGATGTAACTACCGTTGCCCGAACTTTGAAACACTGCATTTAAGCCATAACCCAGGGCAAGCATATACACCAGGGGCTGCATAAAACCCAGCAATACCCTAACACCGGAACGAAAGAAACGCCTCACTTGCCTTAACCAAAGTATATATATCACATCCATTACCGGCTTTTTTTTGCTAAAACAAATTTATTCCTCCGTGTATTAATACTTTCTTTATCTGCAACCTCATCACGAACTTCTTTACCTGTAAGAGCCAGATAAGCTTCTTCCAAATCGGTGGTGCCGCCTGTACGTGCTTTTAACTCTTCCGTAGTTCCTATGGCAATTATTTTACCATGGTCAATAATGGCTATGCGTTGCGCCACATCTTCCGCTTCACCCAAATAGTGTGTGGTAAAGAATATGGTCATTCCTTTCGTTTTATTCAACTCACGGATATAGTTCCAAAGCATATTGCGGGTTTGCGCATCGAGCCCCAAAGTAGGTTCATCTAAAAACATAACCTGTGGGTGATGCAGCAAGGCCCTCGCTATTTCAAGCCGCCGCTTCATTCCGCCTGAGAATGTTTTAATCCTGCTCTTTTTTCTTTCCCAAAGGTCTACCAGTTTTAGCAGTTCTTCAATTTTCACCATTCTTTCCTGCTTCGGAATATGATACAAAACAGCATGAATCATCATGTT
>DATHOL010000081.1:0-3728 GCA_035484895.1 Bacteroidia bacterium
CAAGATAATAAATCCGGCCGAGGTTGGGGAACATATTCATGATGAAAACTCCTCATTCTTTGCTTTTAATTGTAGTGTATCTTGCCTGTCAGGCTCATCCGATGGTGGTCATAGCTCTGTTGTTAAATCATCGGAAACCGATTATTTATTGATAGATTCCAATGCAGTTCCTACTGAACGAAGAAAAAATCATGACGATTACTTTCTTACACAATATGAATACAACTTCGGAATTTTCCTTGGAGATAATGGAACCAAATATAATGCAGATGGTAATTTCTCTCCCTACATGCTTGTTCAGAAAACCCATTTAATGGACAAGATATGGTTGGCAAGTTCTGCTATGTATGGCGCTGATATTACAAGGATGTGCAGCAGCAACATTAACCCTTCAACAAGATTGTTCTTCAATCAGTCCATCGGCACCACAGAAAACAAGACCGTATCTGAAATTCCTTTTTATGTTATATGCCTCGAAAAACAACTTGAATATATTTTAGACCACGGCAATGAACCAAAAACCCAAACTGTAAAAAGTAAAGTTCTCTACTCGGTACCTTCCCGTTCGACCGATGATGATGAAACGGCAAAGGTAACCGGTTATGATAATGGCCTGGAAACTTTAAAGTCGTATACCCTTTTGGTTGATTCAAACTTTTGCGATAAAATTGGCAGGAGGATACTTTCAAAAAGCCTGGGCATTAATGAAGGGCAAATAAAACAGGTTAACAGGCAAGATATACTCGATGCTGTGGATAAGCAAACCCCTAAGACTGCGTTATTCTTTTGCAGGGATATAAGCCGCTTTAATGATTTTATGACAACAATTTATTCCACCAATGGCACATGCCTGGCTTCGGTAGATTTTAGTGTAACCCATAGTATGCTTTCTTCTAAAAGGTGGGGATTCAGCTTCCAGAGGCTTGCTACGTTTGGCATAAACAGGAGCGATATAGTAATAAAATAACGGAATACTAAGCAGGGCAGTTTACAACTTTATTTTTCAATTCAATCGTTGTCCGATTCCTCATCGGGATCTTCAATTTTCGGTTTCCGCATCATAAAATAGGCAGGAAGGCCAACTATTAAAATAAGAATAACAAAGATGGTCCAGCCGGTAGCATTCATTCCCCGGGAACGGGCATCATTATATACCCAATAGGAAATTGGAAATAAAATGCACAGTGCTAGTATTGTGCTTCCATCATTCATACGTTCCGTTCAAAACTGTTATGTAAATGTATAGAAAAAATATTTCACTTTGGGGAAATACAAAGCAGGGCAACTTGTGGCAACTGGAAATTTACGTAAGGATATCACTTGTTATCAAAGTCGAGAGAACTCGACAATTCACGGTAGGCGTTAATCTGTTGTTGAAGAATTGCGACTTTCTGTTCTGCGGTACCAATCGCATCTGCACCTGCAATAAAACGGCGCGGCAGTTCTTTCTGGCTTGCAAGTTTGATTAATGCTTGAGCCAGTTTAGCAGGGTCGCCGGACTGTTTACCATTATAGGAATTCCAAAACTCAAGTTGTTTGGTTCTGCGTTCGTTGTAGTCCTCAATGGAAGGTGAAGCATAATTTGTTGATTCTTTAGTAAGAAGTTCGGTGCGAAAGAAGCCCGGATTTACAATCATGGTTTGAATTCCAAACGGTTCAACCTCGGCTTGAACTGACTCCATCCAGCCTTCGAGGCCAAACTTTGACGCTGCATAGGCTGAACCGAACTCAAAGCCACCGAACCCGGCACTCGAAGAGATAGAGATAATCTTTCCGGAATGTCGCTTACGCATAACCGGAAGTATAGCACGGGTGACATTCATAGGACCTACAAGGCTTGTTGCTAATTGTCTTTCCATCTGTTCCGGTTTCAACTCCTCAAAATAACCTGCATAAAAACTTGCGGCGTTATTAACCAATACATCTATTCCACCAAATCGCTCAACGGCTGCCTTAACAGCAGCTTCCGCATCTGATAGTTTTGTAACATCCAGTTTTATAATCAGCAATTCATCGGCTTTACCGAGAGCATTGGCTAATTTATCAGTGTTGCGACCTGTAGCAATTACTTTATGCCCGGCATTTAAAACCGCCTTGGCAATATCTAAACCCATACCGCGACCGGCACCGGTAATGAACCAAACTTTTTTATCGCTCATATTTTTTGTTATTTAAGTTTTCTGAATTGTTTTTATTTTTTGCACATAACAAATATATAATTTTAAACGCAAAAATGAAACACATGGCAGGGCAGCTTGTGGCAATTGGAAATTTAGGGGTGCAGAGGAAAGGCAGTGTATGCGATAGGAATTCCTATACGTTAATCCCTCGTCTTTTTAATTGGTTCTTTGCTTGCAATGGAGAAAGTAATTGAGATTTTCTACCTTCTTTAAGTAATCTAGAAAATTTATTATCTCTTGGAATCTTTTCTTTATGGTTTACCTCCATTTCCACCATGTGGTCGGGTGTAAAATCCATCTCATCATCACCCCAAACTATAATCCCATTTTCGACACGTACCTTTTTAAAATGATTCAATTTTCTGAATTTATAGAGTATTGGATTAATATCCGAAAACAACCATTTTTTTAAATCATATCTCTTTACCTCGCCGGTTCGGAGGGTAACTTCAATTACATAGTCTTTTATATATTTTACATCTGAAACCAGCATGGCTAATCAATTTTAGAAATCATAATTAATTTATGTATGGTTTTCTTATAATCTACAAAGTCAATAAAATCGTCCACCATTTGTTCTTTAAAACTATCCACCAATTTTTTCAGGTCCCTCATTAATGCAGGAGTAAATGGTTTATGTCCTGTCCATGGTTTATAATCAACCTTTACAACTTTCCCTTCTCTCATTGTAAATTCTACAATCAAGCCAAAATCTCCTGATTCCGCGTGAACATGAATTGGCTTATGTTCATTGGAATAAATCCGAATTTTAATGCTCTTATATTGAAATATTGCCGGAGACATACTGCAAAGATAATCACTTTTTGTGAAATTTATTCAGGAACGTCCCGCAATTTCTGTGGGGCATTCCCTACAACAACCGACGTGTGTAACAGTAGGGAATGGCTTCAAACCATTCCCTACAAAATACGGAAACCCAAAATGAAATACAGGCGCAAGGCAGCTTGTGGCTGCCCCATTCCTTATAACAGCCCAAGAATGTGCACTGTACATTCTTGTCCCAAGAGGGAAAGCGTATCCCTTTCTATTTTCAATCTTTTTCTAAAATCAATTTTTACCTATGAAGTACAATAAGAGTATGCAAAAAGTAACAAACTTATAGGAAACTGCAACGCTTTCCCTCTTGGGGAAAGTTAGGAATGGGGCAGGCAAAATAAAATACGGCACAGGGCAGCTTGTGGCAACTGGAAATTTAGGGGTGTGAAGGGGTTGTCCCTATGGGACAAAACACCCATGTTCTAATTTTGTTTTGCTACCAAGCGGTTGTCCATACTGGACAATAGAAAAAATGTCCCGTTAGGGACTATAGCTTGGTAGTAAAAATGATAAGCCAAATCATAAATGTCCTGTAGGGACAATCCTACAAAATGAAATACGGGGCAGGGCAGCTTGTGGCAAACTGGAAATTTTGGGGTGTGAAGGGGTTGTCCCTATGGGACAAAACACCCATGTTCTAATTTTGTTTTGCTACCAAGCGGTTGTCCATACTGGACAATAGAAAAAATGTCCCGTTAGGGACTATAGCTT
>DATHOL010000082.1:0-6559 GCA_035484895.1 Bacteroidia bacterium
CATTTTTGTAACCATTTATTAGTTAATTTTGTATAATAAGGAGGAAGTGTCTGCCTGAATTCAGGATTGTATAATTCCCCTAAATATATAAACGGTTGAAAAATATTCCGTTACTCAAGTGGTTCAGGAATGTTTCCCTTACAAAAAAATTATATTTTGTAGTGGGTATAATGGCCGCATTGATTGGTATAGAGTTGTTTGCATTAAATTTTACCATACATACGCTATCGGCAACCCGGGCGCTGGTAGGGGCTGAAGGCCTGTGGTCGAAGGCGCAGAAAGATGCCACATCCAGTTTGCAGAAATACGGATATACGCATAACGAAATGGATTATCAGCATTACCTGAATATGCTGAAAGTACCTTTAGGCGACCATAAAGCACGTATGGCGCTGAGTGAAACGACACCCAATAAAAAAGCTGCTTTCGAGGGATTTGCAGAGGGAAGAATTCATCCGGATGATATTGATGGAGTCATAAATTTACTGACGCGGTTTCACAGCAACGCCTATATCACAAGAGCCGTTATATACTGGACAAGGGGTGATTCCATGATTTTGGTTTTGCAAACAGCAGCAACAAAACTGCACGAACAAATACTATCGGGTACCGCATCATCAGCAGAAATAAATAAAACTTCGGAAGAAATTCAGGATTCGAATAACCAGATTACCGGGTTGGAAGATAATTTCTCCTTTGCACTAGGTGATGGTTCGCGCTGGATGGAGCACTTGATATTGGAATTGCTTTTTTTAATAGCCCTTACAGTCGAATTAAGCGGTTTGTTTATGAGTATATCGGTAAGCAGGGCCATTACCAAGGGCATAACAGAAATAGTAAAGATTGCGCATAAAGTTGCAACCGGAAATTTTACCAGCCGGGCCCGGGTATTTTCAAAAGATGAAATTGGTTTTTTAGCCGTATCATTTAACCAGATGGTGGGCAACCTGGAGAGAAAAACCCAGGAAGAAAAGCAGGCCGAAAATGCCTTGCGCAGCCAGAAAGAATTATATGAAACGCTGTTAAAAGCACAGAGCGAAATGGGGGAAGGTGTTATCATATCTCAAAATGGCGAAATTATTTATGTGAACGAGGCTACCTGTAAAATATACGGTTATAGCATGGAGGAGATAATGCGGCTGCCATCCTCTATACACCTTATTAGCCAGGAGGAGCAGTACATCTCGAATAAAAAACCGGATGAGCAAACAGGCGAAACAAGAATATTCCGGAAAGATGGTAAGGCGGTAGATATAGAATATACCACCCGGCATTTGCGCAGCCCCGGGAATATACAATCCATTACTATGTTCCGGGATGTAACAGAAAAGAAAGAAGTGGATGAACAATTGCAGAAAGCAAAAGAAAATGCGGTGAGGGCAGACTTAGCCAAACAAGTGGGTGAAAAATTCCTGGCTACCATGAGCCATGAAATACGTACTCCGATGAATTCTATAATAGGGTTTACAGATATTCTAATAAATACACCGCTTAGTGAAGAGCAAAAGAAATTCCTGCGGGCCATTAAAATGTCGGGAGATAACTTGTTGGTAATAATTAATGACATACTGGACATATCGCGCATAAAAGCAGGTAAAATGCGGATAGAACAAAAAGGGTTTGTTCTATCCCAGATATTATCGGTTTGTGTGGAGCAAATGCTGCCCAAGGCTATGGAAAAAGGCATAGATCTTTCTACTATAGTAGACAATACAATACCTGCTGTAGTGGTGGGCGACCCCAACAGGCTGACTCAGATTTTGCTTAACTTTTTGTCGAATGCAGTTAAATTTACCCATAAGGGAGCCATAAGCATGGCGGTGCATAAATTGGCAGAAGAAGAGGATAATGTAATGCTGGAGTTTTCGGTAAAAGATACCGGAATAGGTGTAAGCGAAGATAAACTGAACGAAATATTTGATGCCTTTACACAGGCCAGCGATAGCACAGCACGCTTGTATGGAGGAACAGGATTGGGGCTGGCTATTGTGAAACAGTTAGCCGAGTTGCAGGGCGGAAGTGTTTCGGTGGAAAGTAAAGTAGGCGAAGGCTCTTGTTTTTATTTCAGGATAAGCTATAAAAAAGCAAAAGGGAATATGCCGCTGAAACATAATGATACGGGTAACATTGGAAATGAAGAAATAGTATCGGGGCTAAAAGTGCTGGTGGTGGAAGATAATTCCATGAACCAATTGCTGGCGCAAAAAGTATTGGAAGATTGGGGCTGGACTGTTGAAATAGCCTCCGGCGGAATGATAGCGATAGAAAAAATAAAGCAAAACGATTACGATATTGTATTAATGGACATACAAATGCCCGAAATGGACGGGTATGAAACAACAGCTTTTATAAGGGAAAAACTGCCTGTGCCAAAATGCTATGTGCCTATTATTGCAACTACCGCCCATGTTATGCAGGCAGAAGAAGATAAATGTTTTGAAGCAGGCATGGATGCATATATTTCCAAGCCATTCAGTATAAAACTATTGTATTCAAAAATACTGGCGGTGCTTAAAAACAGATCGGCAACTTCCGGCATCCTATTTCATAATTAAAGGAAAACCTTCAATCTATCCGGTGCATTACGGTAATTTCGAGGGTTTGCACATGCTCACCTTGTTCATTGGTAAATTCATAGCCCCAGGTAATAACACAATGCCTTTTTTCAGGGTTGGTTTTAAAAAATAGAATAGTTACTTTTCCTTTAATAGGCTGGTTGGCATAAACCGGTTTCAGGAGTTTCCATTTATTAATTTCCAATCCGCAAATAATAGAATCGCCAAACATTTTAACCCAACTCCTTACATGAAATGTATTTAGCACCTGTGAACCGCTTGATACAAGCCCTTTGAAAATACTTTTTTCGGCTATGGCCTTATTAATATGAATGTCAATGGGGTCGTTGAGTTTAGCATAATCTATAATTTCCTGTTCCGACAAGGTAACTGTTCCCATATCGAAGGTTTTATTTAATGCAAAGTCTTTAAATGAATATTTTTCCATAATGACAGTTTATAAAGTTTGTAAAGTTCGTAAAGTTTATAAAGGCAGAACCCGGATTTTACTTTAGGAACTTTTTACTTTATAAACTTTACGAACTGATTTAAACCGCTCATTGTAAATTAATTTTTATATTTGGACGCAACAAAAACAAAATACATGGAAAATACAGCCGTACGGAAGGGTCACCCCAGGTCTCTTTATATTCTTTTTCTAACTGAAATGTTTGAACGTTTTGGATATTACCTGATGGTAGGAATATTTTTCCTTTATCTCGTAGGCTCTAAAGCACATGGAGGCAAGGGATTTGATACGCTTGTTGCTGCTGATATTGTAGGTTCTTATATAGCGCTGGTATACCTTACTCCTTTTATTGGCGGACTTTTGGCCGACCGGATTTTAGGGTACAGAAGGGCAATTATTATAGGTGGTTTACTTATGGCATGTGGTTATTTTGGCCTTGCGTTACCAGGCTTGCCTGCCATGTTCGGTTCATTGCTGTGTATTATTGTTGGGAATGGTTTTTTCAAACCAAACATCAGCACACTGTTGGGGAACATTTATAATGCCGACGATTTAAAACCTAAGAAAGATGTTGCTTATAATATATTCTATATGGGTATAAATATCGGCGCGTTCTTTTGCAATTTTGTTGCGGATATTATGCGTCATTGGATTGGTTGGGGAGCTGCTTTTTCTACTGCGGGAGTCGGAATGCTGCTTGCACTGATTATATTTATTTCCGGCAGCAAGCATGTAAAGGTTGGCGATGTTGTTAAACCTGTAACTAAAGAAGATATGCCGTTGTCAAAGATTTTCGGCTACGTATTTGTACCTGCAATTTTAACGGGTATTTTTGGTTGGAACTTACATGCAATTATTGGCCATCCTCTTTTTGCTACCGTATCTAACGATGCTTTTTTCTGTGCCTGTATTCCCATTATTATTTTTTATATCGGAATATTACTACGCTCCTCTAAGGAAGATAAAAGAGGGTTAAGTGCATTGCTTGCATTCTTTGTGGCTTCTACTGTTTTCTGGGTTATTTATAATCAAAACAGTACTGCCCTAACTATTTGGGCCGACCAATATACTGACAGGTCCATTCCGAAATCGGTGGAAAAAGTTGCCAAGCCTTTGTACTTGCTTCAAAAGGTTACACTTGATTCTTCCACACAAGGTAAGGTTGATGCCCGTTTTGTGCAACAGAAGATTACTCAAGATATGCAGATTAAGTTAGATTCTGTTATGAAGCCTGATACTACTGCCAAAAAACTGTACGCTACTTCCAACGGGAATTATCCTGCGTATACAGTTACTTTTCATTCGAAAAAAGACAATTCATATATAGGCAGGGGAATTTTTGATGCCGGGGCAGATGAAAAGAATGTAAAGGAGGAAAGACGTAATGCATTCCTGGATACAAAAAACGGAGAAGCTCTTAACATTCTTGTTCTTGACCCTTATCTACAAAACCTTCCTGTAAATCAATGGCCTAAACCGAAGGAAGAGATTAACTTAGGTTCAACGGAATTATTCCAATCCTTAAATCCTTTTTACATTGTAATACTGACACCTATTATTCTGGGCTTATTTGGGTTTATGAAAAGAAAAGGCGTGCCTCTGAGCACTCCACTTAAAATTGCGCTTGGAATGGTTGTGGCCGGATTATCCTCTTTGGTTATGGTATTTGCAGTAAAGAGCACCAACATTTATCTTGACAAAACAAGTTTTGTTTGGATATGCACTACGTATGGAGTCTTTTCTGTAGGTGAATTATTAATAAGTCCTATTGGGTTATCTATGGTTTCTAAACTTGCCCCTGCCAGGCTTACAGCCTTAATGATGGGTGCTTGGTTCCTGGTGAATGCCATAGCTGGTAAAATATCGGGTATGATGGCAAGTTATTGGGATAAGTTTGACGACAAGAGCAATTACTTCATGCTTTTGTTTGTCTTAGCATTGTGTTCAGCCGTAATAATATTATTCATGGTTAAATGGCTAAGTGCTGTGGTGAGGGAAAAGACGGGCAGCAACTAAAGTATCTTACAAAAACAGAAATTAAAAAGGCTCCGCAATATTGCGGGGCCTTTTTAATTTACAGATTCCTCACTATGTTCGGGATGACAACTTTATCGTGTATAGGTAGGCATGGCGCGAGCTTTGCCCGCGCCATGCCTACCATTCTTTATAGAATTGATACTGTCATTCCGAACACAATGAGGAACCCCGAAGAGTTCGTGAACTCCTTTAAAAAATCAAAACAGAAAAACTGTGAACAATCTATTATGCTTATTGAACTATAAACTTGCCCCTGTCCAATATATTTCCGGCAATATCTGAAACCCGGTAGAAATACATACCTGCGGAATAAGCGGAGGTATTCAGATTCAGGATACCATTTCTGATAGGCTGAACAGATAATTGCCTGCCGGTAATATCAAATATGGAAATTTGTCTTGCCTGTTGCGAAGTACAATCAAAGGTAATCTGTGTTTTACAGGGATTTGGGTAAACGGTTGTAAAAACAGAATGAGAAATTTCATCAATACCAACGGTACCTGCACTATACCATTCTGTATTTATCACTTTTTGATTGTTGATATCCATTTGCATCACAGCAAAATAATAATTGATGCCTTTCGCATACCAGCGGTATTGATAATCTATCGAATCGGTTGCTCTGTATAGGCTCCAGCTATGTGTAAGGCTATTATGCACAAATGCAGAGTCATGGGTAATATCGTAGTGTTTTTGCCTGATAACCGAGTCGGTTCCATAAGGAGTGGTCATTACTCCAAATGCATCAATGGTATCAGCATAGTTAATGGTAACACTCGCCCTGGCAGAATCATAAAGAAGGTAATGGAAGGCCATAATGGTATCTCCTCTGCTTACTCCGCCGTCTATAGTGCCATAAGTGGCGGGAAACGGTATCTGCTCATAAAAAGGATGTACATTAAGCCCCACTGTATATCCATACAGTTGCTCAGCAAAGCCTGTTTCGGAATAAGAAGCAGGTGTGGAAGAATTATAGGTATAACCCGAGCCATATACAAGGCTGTCGGCTATATTGGAAGAATGAAAAGCTGAATAATAGGGAGTAGCAGAAGGTGCTATATATATATATGAATTAGTAGAAATGTTACCCAATGTGCCATAATTCCATACTTGAGATGAAGCGCTTGCAGCCTGGGGCAAAAAACTTCCCGATGTATCCACTGCCATTGTAGCTGTAGTGCCAATGTTAGGTACATTATTTTGTGTAACGGTAATTTGGGCCATTAAAGAGTTTGCAGGTAAAACCATAGCAAAAACAAAGCCTAAAGGGAACAGTAAATTTTTTTTCATTAGAGGGTATATTTAAAAGCAAAGATAAAGAATAAAAGACAGGCGTAAACCTCAATAAGGATGAATAATTAAACCATTTGGAACAATTAAGAAACATTAAAATTCAATTAAAACGGAGTAAAACAACAAATAATTTTTAATTAATAAATAGTTCTTAATAATGTAATACATACCTAAGCCATCAATAAATCAAGTACATAAATAAAAA
>DATHOL010000083.1:0-3179 GCA_035484895.1 Bacteroidia bacterium
GCCGATTATATAATTGCCAAAGCCCGCAAAAGCCCCGATATGTTTAAATTTTTGGTGAACTACGTTTCGTATGAATATGAAACCTCCAATATTATGGGGATGGATGCAGTATTTGTACACATGGTAAAAACCTATTACACCCCGCAAGTTGCAACCTGGGAAAGCGCTTCTCACATGGAAAAAATGCAGGAACGAGCTACCCAACTCGACCCTATTTTGATAGGTAAAAAAGCTCCGGCACTTGTATTACCTGATACTTCCAATGTTATGACCGACATGTATGGAATCAAAGCCCGTTATACTGTCCTTTGTTTTTGGGATTATGATTGCGGACTGTGCCAAAAAGAAATCCCACAACTGGTTAAATGGTACGACTCAATTAAAGGAGAAGGAATACAAGTGTACGCTGTTGAAATTAATGATGCCGATGTATATAAATGGAAACAGTATATCATTAAACACCATCTCGATTTTCTAAATGTTGCCGATTTGTTCCACACCAGCAATTTCCACCACGAATACGATGTGATTAGCACCCCTATGATATATGTGCTGGATGAAAACAAGCACATCATAGCCAAAAAAATTGATGTGAAAGATATAGACGGGGTCTTACGAAACGACGAAAAAGTAAACGAGCGAAAGAAGTAATAATCCACCCTCGCCTCATAGGAGAGGGTAGGGTGAGGTCTTTACCTCACCACAACCACCTTCCCTTCTCCAATCAGATTGCCATTTACAGCAACAACCCTATAAAAATAAACCCCGTTTGGTTCACCTATTAGGTCAATTTCTTCACTCTTAGCTCTTAGTTCTTCGCTCTTCACTTTCTCTCCAAGTACATTGTAAATTTCAATAGTTGCGGTCATAAAATTTTGCGCCCCTACAAATGCAAGGGTGAAAATACCGGTGGTGGGGTTGGGGTATACTTCAACATTCTTTTCAGTGGATGTAATCGTTTTTACAGAAGTAACATTTTTTACTGCACATAATGTTGTTGTGTCCATTGGGGCATCATAGAAATTTAATATGGTATCTAACTGTGTCATGGCAACAGGATAGGCTTTTATATGCACATCTGAATATACTAATGGCAATGCTGTTTTTATAACAGGGAAAGGCTGCTCGCAACCATTAC
Source organism: Bacteroidia bacterium (assembly GCA_035484895.1). GTDB lineage: Bacteria > Bacteroidota > Bacteroidia > JABEUT01 > JABEUT01 > JABEUT01. The sequence goes on from DATHOL010000083.1 coordinate 1,139, forward strand.
TGCCCCAAGCATCTGTTTTAATAAAGTTAAGGAGTAATTGACTTGGTATATTTTTAAAAAATATTGGTCCCATTCCATATCCAAGAATTCCTCCATCTTGTGTAAAAAGAAGATTTGTTATATCCGATGAATCTGGGTTACCATACTTATATGACCATAATATATTGCCACCACTATCAATTTTAAGGATAAACCCTAATGTATCGCTCGTAAGGCCAGATAAAATTGTATTTCCGTTTTGATCGGAAACTCCATCGTAACAAACACTTATATCTGGGCTTGTATATGCATAATTCCAGAGTGGTACTCCATATAAGTTTGTTTTTAACACACCGATACTTTCAAAGCCTGTATCTAGAGTTGATAGAATTATGCCATCATTAACTATCTGAGGTTTCGCAAATGTAATAGCTTCTATATTGGGATTGTACCTTTTAGCCCATAATACATTACCTTGGGCATCTGTCTTCATCAAATAAGAATATCCATTAAAGTTAATACTATCAACAGCACTAAAGCAGTATAAATAGCCGCTATCCAATGTCGAAGTTATTCTTGAAGCATTAATTGTACTATAACCATAAACACTATCAGGATAATATTGTTTGCACCATTGAATGTTTCCGGAACTATCCGTTTTAAGGAAAAACACCCACGGAAATCCACTACTTAAACCATAAAATTTGCCCGAACTTATTAAGCCATAATCAAGGGTACTAGCAACACTATTTATATAAATATCTGCCCTGTCAGAAGGGGGGATATATTTTGTACCCCATAATGAATTGCCTTTTTTATCTAAATGAATAAATCCTGTCCTGTAATCTGTCCCTGTAAGTTGATCATTCCATAGCATTATTAGACTACTATCTGGATATTGAACCAATTGACCTAGCCCATAACCAGCATTATAAAGTGAATTAAACAAATCGGAGTTTTTATTCCAAATAACATTCCCCTTTTTATCAAATCGGGTTAATGAAAGGAAAAAATTTTCCGTAGAGTTTGTGTCCCCGCTACAAGAAACTAAATAATATCCGCTATCGCTTGCATTTATGGCTCCTGGAGAAATATTATATCGAAAATAACTATCCAAATAATAATTTCTTTCAAAGGTATATTGCGCACTGCATAAATTGGCAAGAATTGAAAATAGCACTATAAAAATCCCCTTTTTCATCACGTAAATATAAGAAATCCTGTGTATTACATTTGCCCTGCAAATGCCAACCATTTATTAGCGCTAATTATATGTTACAGTTCATTAAATTTGTATTAAATGCAGAAAAGCATATGCCGTAAAGGATACAGGGCAATATTACACTTCTGATTCCGTGAAAAATCGTAACATGGAAAATTAAAAAAAGTGGTAAAAAAACTGCGGAAAATGGTACTTCTTATAAAAGTTCCTTATTGCCCGAAATAGGTTTAAAAAATTGCCAGTCGGGCTCCGACTAATTGCCCGTCGGGCTCCGACTATAAAAGTTCATTTCTTCTATATACTCAGCAACAGTTGGAGGAACCATGTGTTTAATGGTCTTACCTTCGCTAATGGCCTTGCGTATAAAGGTAGAGGATAGCTCTACGATGGGAGCTTCGGTAATTATAACCGAAGGATGATTGGCTAGATTAGCCGGAATAGGTTTGGGCTCAACCCGAGGGTAAACATAAAGCTTATAGTTTTTTAATAAAGCCTCATAGTTTTTCCATTTGTGCAGGGTGGCAAGGTTATCCTGCCCCAGTATTAATGAAAACTCCAGTTTGGGATATTTTTCATTCAGGTAAGTAAGGGTATTTATAGTGTAAGAAGGTTGGGGCAAAGTAAATTCAATATTGCTGGCTTTAAAGCGGGTATCATCTTCAATTGCCATACGCACCATGCGTATGCGCTTGTTTTCATGCAGCAGGGTTTCCTTTATCTTTAAAGGGTTATGGGGCGAAACCACAAACCATATTTGCTCTAAATCGGTAAACTCTGCCATATACTCGGCAATTACCAAATGCCCGATATGAATAGGATTAAAAGAACCAAAAAACAGCC
>DATHOL010000084.1:0-6052 GCA_035484895.1 Bacteroidia bacterium
TTTGAATTTGGTTTGCAAATAGAAAATATTTTCAATGTGAATTGGAATGAAGCACAATTCGATACACAAACAAGGCTGAAAGGAGACCCGATTGGCGGGGTTAACGACCTTTGTTTTACACCGGGAGCGCCAAGACTAATAAAGACAAGTATTAGTTATTACTTTTGAGGAAAGTAAAAAATGAAAGCCCTTTCCTATATAAATAAAGCAGTAAAGATTTTCTTTCTTGCTTTTATAGCCTGGCTGGTTCTGCATTTGTTTTTCTTCCAGGTTTTGTATGTCGATTCAGGCTCCATGCAAAATAGTTTGTTTGAAGGAGATTATATTGTAGTGAATAAACTGGCTTATGGCGCACGTTTGCCAATTACGCCGCTTTCCTTGCCATTTAGTAATTCTACCAGCTATTTGAATTGGATTCACTTGCCATATATGCGGATACCAGGTTATTCGCAAATTAAACGAAACGATGTGATAGTTTTTAATTTGCCAACCGATGATAAAGTTCCGGTAGATGAGCGGGAACTATATATAAAACGTTGCGTTGCCCTTCCGGGAGATACAATGAGAATAGATGGCGGAAAAATATTTATCAATAATAAAGTACAAGACGAAACAGGAACCCAAACGAAAATAACGGTCTCTGCCAAAAACTTTTACAACCCCAATTTCTTTCCGAATAATCCGCGCTTTCATTGGAACCTGGACTATTTCGGGCCAATTATTATTCCTAAAAAAGGAGATAGTGTAAAGCTTACAATAGATAACCTGGATTTATACCGGAGAATAATTGAGAAGTATGAAAATAATAAATTGGAAATAAAAGGGCTGAATATATATATAAATAGTAAAAAATCAAATAGTTACACATTTAAGATGAATTACTATTTCACCCTTGGCGATAACCGGCATAATTCCATTGATTCCCGCTATTGGGGCTTTGTTCCGGAAGATCATATTATTGGCAGGGCTTCTATGATTGCATATTCAAAAGCTATTGATACAGCAGCCATAAAAACGCACAGGGCTTTTTCATTTATAAAATAAAATATTTTAAAGAGATTCTTCGCTTCGCTCAGAATGACAATCTCATTTGACTTTGAAAGACTTAATGACTTTGTCATCCTGAGGAACGAAGGGTCTCTGCTGTATTTAGATTCCTCACTTCGTTCGGAATGACAATACTAGGGTGTTATTTGGTGGGTGAGTTGCGGCGGGCGGAGCCCGCCGCAACTCACCCCTAATCCCATACCAATTCTGTCATTCCGAACGAAGTGAGGAATCTGATTTCAAATTTAACCTCCTGATTAAAAGTATAATTAACAAATTTTAGTAAATCTTAAATCCAAGGACAAACCATTGTCGTAAGTGTTTTGTGAAAGCAGGCAAGTGTTCTGCTACCGACTTAAAAACAATTAATCGTTAACCCATGAAAAAGTCTATGAAGCTCTTATTTACAGGAGCAAGTCTGTGCGCAATCGCATCGGCATTTCTCGTTTGGGATGCCAAGAAAGCGCGGGTAGAGGCTTCCAGTCACCGGGAAGCACCTCTAATTTCGAATGATCCATTAGCTGATAATACGGATTTGTATGCGTTCCGCAGTCCGGACGATACAAATACCATTACTATCATTGCTAATTATATTCCATTTGAACTACCGCAAGGCGGCCCGAATTTCTCGTCGTTCGGTGAAAACATCCGTTATGAAATCCACGTGAAGAATAATGACACTTCTTCCGGAGATGACATTACCTATCGTTTTACATTTACCCAAACCAACCAGGACCCAACCACATTCTTCAACATCCGCTTAGGCAAGCAGAATTTGCTTACCACCTATACGGCTGAAAAGAGCGTGGGCGGCGGGCCATTCAGTACTATTGTTAGCAATGGAACAGTGCCACCGCCATTTATCGGCCCTCGTTCTATTGACAGTGCTGTTGGTTTAGGTGCATCTAATTATGATGCTATAGCCACAGCTGCAATTGAAACCGCAACAGGCGGCGGCGGAGAAAAAATCTTCTGCGGCCCTATAGACGATCCTTTCTTTGTAGACTTAGGCGGTATTTTTGATTTAGGCGAAACACGCTCAAGCTGGCCTAAAGATGGTGTTTCTCACAAAAACTGCCATACAATTGCCATTAAAGTTCCTATTTCTACTTTGCAGGTACATCACTTAGCAGTTACGGCTGCTGCAAATATCCTGGATTCCCGCTTTATTATCGGTGTTTGGGCTTCTGCCAGCAGACAACAAATAAGGACATTGAACGGAAACGGAACACAATCCTATTCCGGTAGCTGGATCCAGGTTTCCCGTTTAGGTATGCCTTTAACCAATGAAGCGGTAACTCCAATCGGTTCCAAAGACAAATGGAATTCACTTACTCCATATACTGAAGATCCTACTATGGATGCATTTTTCGGTCAACCTGAATTGGCCCTCTACATGGATGCCACATTATATGGCGGTGCAGTTCCTGCATTGTCCAAATTACGCATTCAACGCAATTCATTGGGAATGTATGGTTTTGGAAACAACCAACAAGGTTTGTATCCATTGTATGCAACCAATGCGGGTATAGGTACAGCGCTCGATACAAACGGATATGGCAAATATCTGTTACGTCCGAGCAATCCTCGTTCTGTTGATATTCTTCCAATCTTTCATACAGGTGTTCCAAACCTTCCTCCTTACCAGTTAGACATTGGCAAAGGCGGAAATCCACTGGCTGCCGGAAAACCCTTTATCAACAATTTCCTACCGGTTATTGGCGATATGCTTAGGTTGAATATGGCGGTTCCGGTAACACAAAGGAACGATCCTAATTTCAGTTCTGAAGGTTTGATTTGGACAGCCGTATTAGCATTTACGGATACCAATTACAGCAAGACATCAGCCTTGCAATGGATTCCTAACATGGATGGTTTCCCGAACGGACGCCGTTTAGAGGATGATGTTACACGCATCGAATTGCAGGCTGTAAGCGGAGTTGTATTAGCTGCTATCGGTTTGCCTTACGACGATTATGTTTCAGGCCCTCCGGTAACTACCGATATGCTGAATGTAATCAGTTACACAACCGGTGTTGAGAAAAACGATACAACCTTCAAGGCTTCTTTCCCTTATGTGCAGGACCCATGGAGCGGATTTGCAAATCACAGCGGACAATAAGAACGCCTGAATAAAAATAAAAAGATTGAATAAACTTTTAAAAAATACAAAAATGAAAACTAAAAGAATAATCCCAAGAATGTTAGCCATCACCGGAGCCCTGGCATGTGTTGTCGGGTTCGGAGTGTGGGATTCTAAAAAATCGCACGTTCAGGCTTCCAGCCACCGTGAGGCACCTTTGATAGCGAATGACCCGCTGGCTGATAACACCGACGTGTATGCTTTCAGGAGCCCGGATGATACCAATACCGTAACTATAATAGCCAACTATATACCCTTTGAATTACCACAGGGTGGCCCGAACTATTATAGCTTTGGTGAAAACATTCGTTATGAGATCCACATTAAGAATAACGATTCTTCCAGCAATGCGGATGATATAACCTATCGTTTCACTTTTACGCAAACTAACCAGGACCCAAGCACCTTCTTTAATATCCGCTTAGGCAAGCAGAATTTAATGACTACTTATGTAGCTCAGAAGAGTATAAATGGAGGCCCTTTTACGACTATAGTAGCCAATGGAGTAGTGCCACCTAATAATATAGGCCCGCGTTCTATTGACAGTGCTGTAGGATTAGGTGTTGCGAGTTACGGTTCTCTTGTAACTGCTGCAATTGCAAATGCAACCGGCGGTGGTGGAGAGAAAGTATTCTGCGGCCCTGTGGATGACCCTTTCTTTGTTGACTTAGGCGGAATATTCGACCTTGGCGAAACACGGAATGGCGGTTCAGGAATGTATGCTCCGGAAGATGGTTGTGCATGTAAAAATGTACATACAATAGCAATCAAAGTTCCAATCAGCACTTTACAATGGCACCATTTACCGGTTGATTCGGCTGTAAATATTCTCGATTCCAGGTTTGTAATTGGCGTATGGGCATCTGCCAGCAGGCCACAGATCAGGACCTTGAATTCCAATGGTACCATCAGTGATACAGGTGTTTGGGTACAAGTTTCCCGCCTGGGTATGCCATTAACCAATGAAGCAGTTACCCCAATTGGCTCTAAGGATAAATGGAATTCGCTTACTCCATATACAGAAGACCCAACTATGGATACCTTCTTCTGTCGTCCGGAGTTAGCGCTTTATATGGATGCTACCTTATTTGGCCCTGCGGTTCCTGCATTATCTAAATTACGCATTCAACGTGCTTCTTTACAAGCATTCGGTTTTGGAAACGACCAGCAAGGCCTTTATCCATTGTATGCAACCAATGCCGGAGCAGGTACAGCTCTTGATACCAACGGGTATGGTAAATATCTGCTTCGTAAAAACAGTCCCCGTTCGGTAGATATTCTTCCGATATTCCATACGGGTGTGCCAAACATACCTCCATATCAATTGGCAGTAGCTAAAGCTGGAGGAAGCCCGCTTGCAGTTGGAAAACCATTTATCAATAACTTCCTGCCTGTAATTGGCGATATGCTTCGATTGAACATGGCAGTACCTGTTACAGCGAGGAACAGCCCTGACTTCAGTTCGGAAGGTATTATACAGGCTGCGGTATTAGGATTAACCGATGCAAGGTTTAATACAACCCAAAACATGCAGTTCATTCCTAATATGGATGGTTTCCCTAACGGACGCCGTTTGGAAGATGATGTTACCCGTATTGAATTGCAAGCTGTGAGCGGCGCTGCTTTGGCTGCTATCGGACTATGGTATGATGATTATATTGCAGGAGACCCTAATCCTGTGACTACCGACTTGCTGAATGTACTTGGATATTCTACCGGTGTTAACGCCAATGACACAACCTTCAAAACAACCTTCCCTTATGTTCAGGACCCATGGAGCGGTTATGGACGTTGCGGCGGGGAAAATGTGCAGGTGCCAACAGGAGTATTTGGATTTGGAACAGGGGTAGCAGCTCCTTCCATTTCATTGGGTCAGAATTATCCTAACCCATTCACAACCTATACCAATTTCAAATTGCACCTTTCCACCAACATGAATGTAAGTTTGTACATTTATGATTTAACCGGAAAGAGGGTTGCAACCATTATCAATAATGAAATAAAGGCTCCGGGAATCTATGTGGTTACCTGGAATACCAATGGACAAGTGCCATCGGGTGTATACATAGCCACCTTGGCTATGGGCGACCAGGTGATACAAACCATGAAGATTACCGCCTTGAGATAGTTAGTGTTAATTAGAGGATTGATTTGAAAACCGTCCCGACGTAAAGTCGGGGCGGTTTTTTTATTTAATAAATCCACTGAAGAACTATCTTCGTATCTGAACTCACACAAACGAAATAAACACCATGCTTAAAAAATACGGATACATCATTCTAATAGGCTTTACTGCCATATTTTTTGTCCTTATTCTTGTCTTCTCCAAAGATCCTGCGGATAAGATTCCAACTTTTAAAGATAGGGTAGGGAACATTTCTACTACGTCAGAATGGCTGAATTCTAAAAAAGCTATGCAAGGCCTATTGGACAATATTGCTAAAAATCCAAAGGATTATAAATCAATGTTAACGCTGGTTGAGGATTATATACAGGAAGCGCGCGTTACAGGAGAATATGCTTATTATGATAAAGCATCACTTGAATTATTAGAAAAAATCTTAAAAAATCAACCGAAGAATTTTGACGCACTTACGTTGAAAGCCCTCATATTGCTTTCTCAACATCATTTTTCCGATGCTTTGGATGTTGGTAAACAAGCACAGGTAATAAATCCCTATAATGCTTTTATTTATGGTATTCTCGATGATGCTAACCTGGAATTGGGCCGTTATGATTCAGCTGTGGCGATGGCAGATAAAATGACTTCTATTCGTCCCGACCTTCGTTCCTATGCACGTATTTCCTACTTGCGTGAAATATTCGGAGATATTCCCGGCGCTATATCAGCCATTAAGTTAG
>DATHOL010000085.1:0-3445 GCA_035484895.1 Bacteroidia bacterium
TAGTAACGCAGTTGCCGTGTATCATAATGTCACCGCCAGGGTCTCCGTTGATAGCTTTTAATTGGTCTGATTTGTTTGGGTAATTCACACGTAAAGCCAAATAAAACTCACTTTGAGGATTGAAAGATGCAACCTCATAAAATCCTTCCGGTACTTGCCCATCGCCTTGTTTGCGTTTGGGGCCCAAATCGCCCGAGGATTGACAAATGGTATAAGTTTCAACTAATTTAAATTGGTCCATTTTAGGAGATTTCGCCCACACTTCCAATTTAGCTTCCTGTTTGAATACGCGGATGAATAGTTCGAAGTTGTTCGTATCGACTCCTGCATTATGGAACTTGCCTTTTACAATACCCCACTTTTCATTATATGCTGTGCGAACATTGGCGTATTTAAGTTGCTCTTTCTTAAAGTTTTCGCCTGTAAAAGCTGTTAGAGTAGTAGCCAAAAGCAGTATAAGGATTGATTTTATTTTCATGGGATTCAGTTATAGTTTAGTAAAGATATGTTTTGCATGAAATGAGTTTACCTGTTTAAGGATAATTAACACATTTAAAGGTACATTCAGTAATCCCCTAAATAAGCTTAACTTTGCGCACTCAAAAGCCCACCCATACCCATTGAAGACAAAAACACTAAAAAAGAATAAAGTAAATGTAGTTACCCTTGGATGCTCCAAAAATTTGGTAGATTCGGAGGTGCTGATGACCCAATTGAAAGCCAACAAGTATGATGTGGTGCATGAATCGGAAAAGGATGATTCATCAATCGTTATTATAAATACCTGCGGATTTATTGATAATGCAAGGCAGGAAAGTATTGATACCATTTTGCATTATGTGAATGCCAAGCAACACGGCAATGTTGATAAAGTATATGTTACCGGCTGCCTGAGCGAGCGTTACCGCCCTGAACTTGAAAAAGAAATACCTGAAGTGGATGGCTATTTTGGCACACGCGATTTGCCACGGTTGCTAAAAACTCTCAAAGCAGATTATAAACATGAGTTAGTGGGAGAACGTTTGCTTACTACACCAAACCATTATGCCTATCTTAAAATATCAGAAGGCTGCGACAGGAAATGTTCCTTTTGCGCTATACCATTAATGCGTGGAAACCATATCTCGGTTCCTGCTGAGCAATTGGTTTTGCAAGCAAAAAATTTAGTGAAGAATGGTGTAAAAGAGATTATGCTCATTGCACAAGACCTTACTTTTTATGGACTCGATATTTATGGAAAAAGAAATCTTTCGGAGTTGCTTTATAAACTTAGCGATGTGGAAGGCTTGGAATGGATTCGCCTGCATTATGCTTTCCCTAGCGGGTTTCCGATGGATGCTATAGATGCCATTAAGAACTGCTCTAACATCTGTAATTATTTGGATATGCCTTTGCAACATGCATCAGACAATATGCTGAAAGCCATGCGCAGGGGCATTACCAAAGAAAAATCAACCAAGTTGGTTGAAACCATAAAGGAAAAAGTACCTGGAATAGCAATAAGGACAACCTTTTTAGTCGGTTATCCGGGAGAAACAGAAAAAGATTTTGAAGAATTAATGGATTGGACAGCAGCCATGAAGTTCGACCGTATGGGTGCTTTCACTTATTCTCACGAGGAAAATACACACGCTTATAAAGCAGATGATAATGTTCCGGAGGATGTGAAGAAAGAACGTGCAGGAATGTTGATGGAAGTACAACGGGGAATATCGCATAAGCAGAATAAAAAGAAAGTAGGCAAGGAATTAAAAGTACTTATCGACCGCAAGGAGGGTGATTATTTCATTGGCCGCACCGAGCATGATTCACCGGAGGTGGATAATGAAGTATTGGTAAAAGCGGATAAGGATACCTATCTCCGTGTAGGCGATTTTGCAACTATAAAAATTACATCTGCTGAAGACTATGATTTATTCGGAGAACCTGCTGAAACTGCGAAAAAGTAATGACGTTTAGAAAGACAAATATTTCCTATAAAGATTCAGGACAATTCTCAAAGGTCCTGATGGATTATGTAAATGGAGATACAAGACTCAAGCCTTTTTACGAATATGCTCCTAGCGTAAATGGTTTCGGTGAAGCAATAAAGGAAATGAGTGGACATGAATATCCGCGCAAAATATTGGTTGATTCATTAATAGAATATTACAACCGCAATGCTCCCGGAATGGCATCCGATGCGACCTTGGAGAATATTAAAAGGTTGGAAGATGCAACCTGTTTTACAGTTACAACAGGACATCAACTGTGTTTATTTACAGGGCCAATATATTTTATTTTCAAGATAATTACGGTTATCAACCTGGCAGAAAAACTCAACAAGGAATATCCTTCCAATCACTTTGTGCCAGTATATTGGATGGCCAGCGAAGACCATGATTTTGCAGAAGTGAATCATGCATTTGTATTTGGCAAAAAAGTAGAATGGAGCCATGAGAATATCGGAGGTCCGGTTGGAAAATTGCCCCTTTCCTATTTCTCTCCTATCCTCGAAAACCTTTTTGCTATAATGGGGGAAGGGGAAAACACGGCTGATTTAAAAAAGATAATTGCAGATTCATATAGCAGCGAAAAGACATTGGCTGAAGCCACATTCTGCTTTGTAAATGCCTTATTTGGTAGATTTGGCTTGGTAGTGGTTGAGCCCGATAATGCCAACTATAAGCAAGTATATTCTCCCATAATTACAGATGAACTTTTGAATGGAAATTCATTTAAAATTGTAACGGAAACCAATAAAAAGCTTGCAGGGATTGGAGAAGAACCACAGGTGCATGTACGGGAAATTAATTTGTTTTATGTGGATGGAAATGGGCGCAACCGTATCGATGTCGCTGTAGGGGCGGACCCGCGTGTCAGCCCGTATAAAATTACAAATACCAATATGGTATTCACCCAAAACGAAATAATCGATTTGGCAAAAACCTCTCCCGAAAAATTCAGCCCGAATGTAATTTTGCGCCCACTATACCAACAAATGATATTGCCGAATGTAGCCTACGTTGGCGGCCCTTCGGAGATGGCTTATTGGTTGCAATTGAAAGGCATTTTTGAAAATTATAAAGTTCCTTTTCCGGTATTAATGCCTCGTAATAATGCAATGATTATTATTAAACCTGTCGTTCAAAAATTGGCTAAGCTTAATTTGGAGATAACTGATTTATTTCAGGATATTGATACTCTGATTAAAGAATTCTTCACAAGGCATTCAGATGGCCTCCCCAATTTTGAAAGAGAGAAAGCGCTATTATTAGAAGCCTATAGTTCTATGGGTAATAAGGTAAAGGAAGTTGACTCTACGCTCGTAGCCGTTACCGAAGCTGAATTACAAAAGCAGTTAAATGCATTAAAAACACTGGAAACTAAGCTTACCCGTGTATTAAAGCAAAAAGAAGAAACCTCGGTAGCTCAAATCAGGAAGCTGAAGGAATATCTTTTCCCA
>DATHOL010000086.1:0-2544 GCA_035484895.1 Bacteroidia bacterium
TGATCTTGCTGCAACCATTGGGTTGATTGAATTAGAAAGATATAAAGATGATACACTCCCAAAACGCAAAGCCATTGTTGATGCTTATGCTGCTTTCTTTTCCAAATATGATTGGGCTGAATTACCTGTCAGTAAAGATAAGAACAGGGAATCGTCTTATCACCTTTTCCCGTTGCGGATTAAGAATATTACAGAAGACCAACGCGATAAAATTATACAAAAAATATTCGATAAAGATGTGGCAGTGAATGTGCATTTTATTCCCATTGCGATGATGAGCTTTTACAAAAACTTAGGATTCAAAATGAGCGATTATCCGGTAACGTATGATAACTTCTCCCGCGAAATTTCATTGCCTGTTTATTATGATTTAACAATGGAGCAGGTTGCAATTGTTTGCAATGCAGTTAAAGATTCTGCAGAAGAAGTAATCTAATGGTAAAACGCCTGTTTGATATATTATTTTCAGTTATAGGTATTGTAATTCTTTCTCCTTTTTTGATAATTACGTCCTTTATAATTATGCTCACTTCTAAAGGTGGCGCATTTTACCGGCAAACCCGCATTGGCAAAGACAGCAAGCCATTCAGGTTATTTAAATTCCGCACTATGCGAATAGGCTCCGATAAACAAATACGCATAACAATAGGTAATCGCGATAGCCGTATAACTGGCGTTGGATATTTCTTACGGAAATATAAATTAGATGAATTACCCCAACTATTTAATGTATTAATCGGCGATATGAGTTTTGTCGGCCCACGGCCTGAAGTACCCGAATATGTTGCGCTGTATAATGCGGAACAGCAAATAGTTTTGTCTGTTAAACCGGGTATTACCGATTTTGCATCTATCGTTTATTCTGGAGAAAATGAGCTATTGGCAAATGCTGAAAATCCTGAAGAACTATATATAAAACGTATTATGCCTGCAAAACTAAAACTAAATATGCGCTATATAAATGAGATGAGCCTGACAACTGATATCAAAATTATATTAAAGACTATTGGAAAAATTTTCAGGCAGTAGTTTCGGCTTTCTGTAAAAGCTTTTTCAGTAAAAGGTAAATTGGGTATCCCCCGAAAAATACCGCCAAGCCTATTAAAGCCTGGTTTGGATGCTCCACACAAATGCTTCCGCAGGCATACAACAACACAATTATGAACACAATGGGAATAAAAGGGAACAACTTCATTCTATAGCCTGTATATCCTGAATTTTTCATTTTTTTCCGCAGGACGAAGATGGTAACAGCCGCAAAAACCAATGCCAGATTATCGATGAAGATAACGTAGTTCACTATTTTTTGAAAATCGTTCCCTACAAAAAGCGAGATAAGGATTATTGCAAAGAAAAAGGAAAGCCCGAATGCCTGTGTTTGTGTTTTGGGATTAACTTTTTTGAATATGGGCGGCAATATCCTGTCTTCCGCCATGGCGTAATATGTGCGCGGGTTACTCATAAAAGATGCATTCAAAAAACCCAGCACGGAAGTAAAAATAATGATAGAAGTAACCTTAAATCCGGCGTCTCCAAACATACTCCTTGCCAGTTCGGCAGCCAAAAGGGGTTTGTCTTTCATAGCGCTGAAGCCTATTACCTGAACATAGGCAATATTTATAATCATGTATAAAGCCATTACAATTGCCATTCCTCCTAAAATACCTAAAGGCATATTCTTTTGCGGGTTCTTAACATCCGCGCCTAAGTTGATAGTGTTCTGGTATCCCCCACAGGAGAAAAAAACAAATACAAGACACAGGCCCATAGCGCCCCAGGGCGAAGATGCCGTTTGCTGAAGTACGGCTGTGGTATTGGTATGCGGGTGGCTTCCGAATACGGCAAGGGAAAGTAAAACTATCATCACTATTTTCAAAGCGCTTAATACATTTTGCACCCTTGAACCCATTTTTATGCCTGCATAGTTTATCAAAAATAAAACAGTGATAACAATAAAAGCAATTGTAGTTTTAATCGTATCGGGTGAATAAGTTGCAAGCCACGCATCGGGAATAATTACCGGCTGAATATATGCAGCGCCAATTAAACCCACAGCCACAGCGCTCCCTGCATTGGTTATTACCAGGGCCCAGTTAAACATAAAAGCAAAAGCCGGATGATAGGAATAGGAAAATATACGGTAATAGCCTCCGGCAGCGGGCAAACGGGCGCCTATTTCGGCAAAAGTGAGTGCCCCGCAAACACTTATTATTCCCCCCAAAATCCATGAGGCGTAAAAAATAAAAGGAGTACCTGCATCACGGGCAATATCGCTGGGGTTGCGGAAAATTCCTACCCCGATGATAAAACTTACCACCAGCATTGTTAAATCCCATCTGCCTAATTTAGATTGTATAGTCATATATAGTCAAAGGTAAAAAGATTTTGTGTCCTTTGTCATTCTGACGAAGGAAGAATCTCTTCGTTATGGCAGAGATCCTTCGCTATGCTCAGGATGACAAAGGCACGACACAGCTACAACCTTTCTTCAATAAACTCCCTGCTCTTTTTTATATCCTCACTCAAAACTCTATCTTGCGCATT
>DATHOL010000087.1:0-3711 GCA_035484895.1 Bacteroidia bacterium
TGATGGAAGCGGAGCACCGCATGCCGATAAGTTCTGGCCCACGTTCTGGATGAGTTATAACCCAATTTGTTCCATTCATAATGAAATAGACATAATGGATGAGTGTTGTTGTTTATATAGTGATGCTAAGAGTACCGGTTCCGGATGGGGTGAAGCAGGGAACGGAGCTGATTCATGCCAAGCACAAATTGCCGGGTTTTATCTTTATACAAGCCCTACTACATTATGTAATTCATTCCATAAGTATGCAGTGGAATGGAATACAAATACAATGATATTCTATCGAGATGGGCTGCCTTATTTTCAAACGTACAATAAACCTTCGATGACAATGAACCCTATGAAAATATTTCTTGATTTACAACTTTCCAATTCATGCAATTTTTATTCAGGAACTCTATTCCCACAATATTATTCCATTGATTATTTCAGGTATTATAAATTAAAACTTGACTGCGGCACTAGCTCAACAATTTTAAGTAATACTGACCTTGCAGCTTATATCTATTCTGTGAAATCAGACATCACGTTTGGCAATGGAAGCAGCAATATTAGCTTGAATACTACTGATGTAAAATATTTCAGGGCGGTAAATTCTATAACTGTTAACGGAACATTTACTGCTCCGTTAGGGAGTGAGTTTGGTTTAATACCCACTGCATGTCATTAATTATAATTTTAAATTTCAATCGAATGAAACCAACCAATTTATTTACCGGAAAATATACAGCATTTGTAATGCTCCTTATGCTACTCTCAACACATGGAACAGTATTTGCACAGTTAAAACTTTACTCTAATGGCAGCCTATCAATTGGAAGCATTACACAACCTCCTACTAATGCTGAGTTACAGGTAATCGGTAATACTATGTTTTCGCAAACCACTGGAACAATTACTTCATCTGCATATATAAAAGGGTTAAATACTTTCTCAACAGATAGCTTGCCAGATTATTCCTGGCGCGGAGATACACTTACCGGTATTTTTCATCCGGCATTAAATATATTAGCCTTTTCTAATACAGGCAGAGAAAGTATGCGGCTCAGTTCTTCAAACAACTTGCTTATTGGCTCCTCATCTGATAATGGTGACAGGTTGCAGGTAACTGGAAGTTTGAATTCTAATCCTTTTGATATTTATTCAAACAACAATACTACTACAGGTTATTCTGGTACAAACTGGTTGAATGACACTAATACAAAAGCCTGGACTGTAAAGTATAACGGTGCAGACAAATTTTATGTATACGGAAATGGCCAGGCATATAGCTTTGGCTGGAACACAATGAGCGATTCTACACTTAAAGAAAATGTTCATTTGATTCCAAATGCCCTGAATAAGGTTTTGAAACTGGAAGGCGTAACTTATAATTTAAAACAATCTACGGAAACTGCCGATGTGTCCAACAAAATAATGCACCATCCATCACCGACAAAAATGGGGCTAATTGCTCAGTCTGTCGAAAGAGTAGTTCCCGAAGTTGTAACTACAACAAGTGACGGCTTGAAAACGGTTGCTTACGGAAATATGGTTGGCCTATTAATTGAAGCACTTAAAGAGGAAGATATTAAAGTCACTTATCTGCAACATAAGTTAGATAGTTGTATTTCTGCAAATGCTTTCCACAAGGAGATGTCTTTAAATACAATTAATAAATAATCAACTTGCCTGTACCATACAATTTATTACCCGTAGAAATAATTCTATATATATATACCCCCGGTGAACAGGTACTCAAGTTTATCCGGCTTGCTTCAGAAGTAAGGGCTGAATACGAAATTCTTTGACCCAAAACATTATACACTTCAAGATTCAATATTGGATTAAAATTCTCTATTGTAATTGTAAAAATACCCTTGTTTGGATTGGGATAAACAAAGATGCCGGGAGGAATAGGCACTTCCGGAAGCGCACTTAATTTTTCCACAGTATAGTTAAATGCGTTAGCAAAATATATATTGCCCCCAGCATCAATAGAAACACTAACCGGGTCATATATTTTAGCAAGAGTAGCAGTATCACCAAGCCCTGAAAATCCCTTCTTTCCATTACCTGCAATAGTCGAAATTATTCCATTCGCATTTATTTTTCTTACGCGATTATTAAACCCATCTGTAATATAAATATTTCCGGAATTGTCTACTCCGACTCCTGCTGCATTAGATAGCTCAGCTGAAATAGCCTGTCCCCCGTCACCCGTATATCCCGGCAACCCATTGCCTGCTATGGTAGAAATAATGCCCATGTTATTTACTTCACGAATGCAATTATTACTTTCATCTGCAATAAAAAGATTACCTGCTGCATCCGATGCAACCCCCGATGGATAATAAAATTCAGCTAATGTAGCAGGGCCACTGTCACCCGAATATCCACGATAAGCACACCCGGCAATAGTTGAAATGATGCCATTTGTATTAATCATACGCACCCGGTTATTAAATTCATCAGCAATATAAATGTCACCCAAAGCATCGCTGCATATTCCGGCCGGATCTTCAAATGAAGCAACAGTAGCTGGGCCACCATCGCCAGAAAAACCATAAATTCCATTGCCTGCAATAGTGTTAATTACCCCACTTGTATTAATTTTCCGTATTCGCTCATTACCGATATCCGCCAAATAAATATTGCCTGAACCATCTACAAAAACACCCATTGGCCCGTTAAGTTCAGCTAATGAAGCCGGCCCCCCATCACCTGAAAACCCATAAACTCCATTGCCTGCAATGGTTGATATGATACCAGAAGCACTTACCAACCGCAATCTCGAATTACCCCAGTCTGATATATAAATATTTCCGTCTATACCGGCAAAAACTGAAATGGGATTATTCAACTCTGCATTAGTTGCGGCACCCCCATCGCCCGCATAGCCATATGTATTTCCAGCTATATCTGTAATAATATATACTTGTGCATAGAGCGTATTATATCCTGTGAAAATAAATAAAACAAGTATATATACCCACCAGCAATGTCCGCGCTTATAATATGTGTTTATATATTTCATTCTCCTTTATAAACTCCCAAAATTGCCGATTATTGCAAAGATAAAAAATTAGCTACCTTTATAATGAGTATCCAACCAACTCTTCCAACCGAAAATCTAAACCTTAAAAATATGGAAACACCAACTCCTAAGGAGAATATATTAAAAGATACCATGAAGCGTTCAATAGTAAAGTCTTTATCCTATAGATTAGTGATAATAGTGCTTGATTTTACTACCGTTTATATTTTTACAGGGCAGGTGAAACTTGCAATCGGGTTTATGCTGATAAGTAACGTCTACACTACCATTGCATATTTCTTTCATGAAAGAATTTGGGATAAAATAAAATGGGGAAGGGCGACAATACCTAACTGAATATTTTTTTAAAAATAGTGAACTCCTCCAGCAATTTACTTTTATACATTTGCCTGCAATTGTTTTATATGAAGTTCCGATTGCTATTTACTTTTTTTACTATTTTATTTTCATCCCTCTGCTCAGGCCAGACTGATTCCGGTAAATTATGTCATTCATTTTTTATTGAACCGGAAATTTTGGCCGGTAAAATAGCGCCTAATTATGAACCTTACCCCACTTCCTCTCTGAAAGAAACTTTTGTACTGAATTTTGGAGAATCGAATATTGATAATAAACCTTGGGCCAAATACTACAACCATCCCGATGCGGGCATTTCACTTGCATTTTCCCGGTTA
>DATHOL010000088.1:0-4818 GCA_035484895.1 Bacteroidia bacterium
AATATTTCCGGTCACTCCATAGGTAGTATCGTATGCAGGATTTTGCTGGGCCCCTTTCTGTATATAGCGGATCTCCATTTGCAGGTTAGTCTTTGGGCTGATTTTTGCACTCACAGTTCCGGCTACTACAAATCCCAAATGTTCAAAATCAGCATCATTATCAATATTATCCGTTCCGGGAATATCAGTCATGGTAGCACCGGCATAAAATCCCGCTCGGAAAGTTTGTGCTGAAAGAATAGGTAAAAAGGGGAATGCAATTAGAAATACCAGTACTAACCGTTTCATTAATATGAATTTAATTACGCTTGTTTTTGCAAAGATAAGATTTTAGGCAATATTTCCGTATGAATTCAAAATCGGGATGCAATTTTATATTTGTACAATTATTTATATGTTTGCTCTATGATTAACAAACTTAAGATTCTTGCTTTTATTTTATGGCTGACCGTTCCATTTGGGTTAATTGCCCAAAAACAAGGCCAGCCACTGGTTGATTCGCTGTTAAAAATACTTTCTTCAGTAAATAGTGATAAGGATAAAGCTATCCTTTTAAATACGCTTTCCCACAATTATTACTATATAAAATGCAGTGAAGGCTTAAAATATGGCTCCCAAGCCCTTGATATTGCAAAAAAATCTGATTTCAAAGAAGAACTGGCGGATGCCTATGATGGAATTGGGGTGAATTTTATGGGCAAAGGAGACTATGACACAGCTATTAATTGTTATAATACCTCCCAAAACATTTACGAGCAACTAAATGATAAAAAAATGATTGCCCGTGAACTTGGCAATGAAGGCCGGGTTTATAATGCACAAAGTGATTACCCTAAGGCGCTCAAATATTTCCTGGATGCTTTAAAATTGGCAGAAGATGCAGGAGATAAAAATGAAATTGCACTGCTTTCAGGCTATATAAGCCGGGTTTATGTCAGCGAATCTGACTTTACTAAGGCTATGGGATATGCTATTAAAGCGCTCCATATCCACCAGATTTCGGGAGACCAATTGGGCCAAGGCCTTGATTATGGTATACTTGGTATTGTATATATGGAAATGGGCAAATATGATTCTGCTTCCATATATGATTTTAAATCTATGGATATCCATCAGAAACTTGGCAACAATGAAGAATTGAAGAATGTGTTAAGCGCCCTCGGCCTTTTATATGCCAAAGAAGTTAATTATGAAAAATCACTCGACTACGAATCTCAGGCATTAAAGATGGATGACGAACTGGATGATAAGGATGCAAAAGCCATTAACCTCGCTCAAATAGGCGAAGATAATCTCCGTATTGCAGAGGATTTGAGCAGCAAAACAAAAACCATGGATTTTATGATGCCCATGGGCCAGGGTGAAAATGATAAAATGGGTAAAGCAATTGAGTTTCTAAATCAATCTGTTGAACTGAGTAAAGAAGTGGGCGATTTAAATAATTTGCAGCTGGCATACAGCGACCTTGCCGAAGCACAATCAACCAACGGAAATTATAAAGATGCAAGGGAATATTATATACAGTATGAATTGTATCGCGATTCGGTTTATTCTGAAAAAAGCAAAATGCGTATTGACAACCTTGAAATGCAACGAAACCTGATTTTGAAGGACCAGCAAATTCAAACTGCCAATATGCAATCTGCCCGCAGGCGAAATATGGTTATCTATATGTTTGGCGGATTAGCATTTCTGCTGCTTATTTTATTGTTTGTGATACGGGAGCGCCGCCGTTCCGAGAATCTTTTACTAAACATTCTGCCTGCACAAACCGCCAAAGAACTTAAATTAAAAGGCAAAGCTGCCGCTAATAGCTATAGCTTAGTTACAGTTATGTTCACCGATTTCAAAAATTTCACCAAGCTTGCCGAAAATATGACACCCCAGGAACTGGTAGAAGAAATACACTATTGCTATAGTGAGTTTGACAAAATACTATCCAAGCATAATGTGGAAAAAATAAAGACCATCGGAGACGGGTATATGGCCGCCGGAGGGCTTCCGATTGAAAACAAAACCAATCCGGTAGATACCATAATGTCGGCATTGGAAATTCAGCGGTTTATGAAAACTGAAAAAGAAAGAAGGATACGGGAAAAGAAGGTGTTTTTTGAACTGAGAATTGGAATTAATACCGGACCTGTAGTAGCTGGAATTGTTGGAATAAAGAAATTCGCCTATGATATTTGGGGCGATACGGTAAATATTGCCTCACGTATTGAATCGGCCGGAGAGGTTGGCGATGTAACTATCTCAGGCACAACCTATGAATGTGTGAAGGACAATTTCAACTGCATCTATAAAGGAAAAACTGAAGCTAAGAATAAGGGAATGATAGACGTTTATGTGGTTGAGAGCAGGAAAACTGCTTAACAGAATTTCTCTTCTTTCTTATAAGGTAAACTGACTTCCATGCTTATAAAGAATGTAAATAGCAATTGCAGCCAATATGCGGTAAATTCCGAATATTCTAAATCCATGTTTCTGTAAGTAAGTAATGAAAAACTTTATGGCTAACATAGCAACAATAAACGCCACTACGTTTCCTATCAAGAGAAATTTAATTTCCTCCCCGTGAAAACCCTCACCTTCTTTATAGAATTGGAAAAGTTTATAAGCCGTAGCAACAAACATAGTTGGAACCGCCAGGAAAAATGAAAACTCAACGGCCGATTTCCGGTTGAGTTTCTGGCTAAGCCCCCCTACTATTGTTGCAGCTGAACGGGAAACTCCGGGTATCATTGAAATAGCTTGAAAAAAACCGATAATCAAAGCGTTCTTATATGTTATCTCTTTATCGGGTTCTTTTTCTGCATTCCTGAACCATTTGTCTACAAACAAGAGGATAATCCCGCCTATGAAAAACGTCCAGCATACAACCATCACGTTTCCAAGCATTTCATCAATTTTGTGAATCAGAAGAAACCCTATTATTCCAGCCGGTAAAAACGCTACAAAAAGTTTGTAATAAAAATTAAGGCTCTTGAAAAACCTTTTCCAATAAAGAACGACAACCGCAAGAATAGCACCAAATTGAATAGCCACCGTAAATGTTTTGGTAAAATCGTCATTAGCTACACCCAGGAAATGGCTTGCAACCATCAGGTGCCCCGTGGAAGAAATAGGTAAAAATTCCGTTAACCCTTCAACAATTCCTAGTATAAATGCTGCTAAACTATCCATTCTATTCTGTTCTTAAAGAGCGCAAAACTATAAAATAAGTGTTACAAATTAATTCATATTTGAAAAGATTGATAAATCTCATTTATTTCTAAGCACTTTCTATTAAATATTATCCCACCAAATGTTAATTTAATTTTATTTCTTTGCACTATATTAGTATTGAAATGACTGCAAATTTTAAATTAATAGTTATTACTCCTGAAAAGGGTATTACAGGGGAAGCGGATACAATAACACGGTTATTTGAGGCCGGGTTGCAAATACTGCATATAAGAAAACATAACCATATACGGCAGGAAATAAAAAACCTGCTTACAGATATACCACAAAAATTCCATAAGGATATCGTTATTCATCAGCATTATGATTTACTGAATGAGTATGACCTGAAGGGCGCCCACCTGCCTGAAAATTTCAGAATGGAAGGGGATTTTGGCGGAATAAAAAATATAATATCCACCTCTTTCCATAAATTGGTGGATATAACAAGGGAACGGGCAAATTTTGAATATGCTTTTTTCAGCCCGGTGTTCAGAAGTATTTCAAAAAAAGACCATGAGTCTTCTGTTAACTTAGATACGGTGAAAACCTTCTTGCAATCTGCCAATTCCAACATTAGATTTCCAATAATTGCCTTGGGGGGAATAAATGAGGAAACTATTAAACAGGCAAAAGAAATGAGGTTTAATGGTGCAGCTTGCATAGGTCAAATATGGGAAAATTCTAATCCAATCGGGGAGTTTAAAAAACTGCAAAAACTTGCAGAGAATTAGGCATAGGTTAAACAAAAAATATTCTTAATCCCCTTTCTTGAAAGTATCATGGCCGCCTGTTTACTGCGCAATCCGCTTTTACAGTAAAGCACAATTGGGGTAATAGTATTTTCAAAATTATATCCCTCAATTTCATAAAGCGGAATATTTTTTGCGCCATCTTCAATGGGAGCAAACTCATGCTCATCACTCACATCAATTGACAAATGTGGGATTTGTGAAAATTTTTCAGCAAAATTACTCTTTGGAATAAAAACTATTTCATCATTATTGCAGGTAATCTTATAATGTCCGAGTGATTTTATTTTTTTGTTTTCAGGAATTGCGGTAATTTGAACCTTTGTGAACCTATTCGCAAGCAGGTTCACTATCAACAAACTTCCCGACAAGGTCTCCCCCACCCCCGAAATAATCTTTAAGACTTCATTAGCCTGGATGCTCCCGATTGTACCCGCTAAGGCTCCTATCACTCCATTTTCATTGCAATTCGGAGCATTTTCAGGCGGCTCGGGATAAAGGCAGCGGTATGTAGGCCCATCTTTATAATTAAATATAGAAACCTGTCCCTCAAAACCAAGTATGGAAGCAAAAACAAAAGGTTTATTTAATATTACACAAGCGTCATTAATTAGATATCGTGTTTCAAAATTATCTGTAGCATCAACTATTACATCATAATCTGTCAAAATACTTAATGCATTTGATTTATCAAGTCCTTTTCCAATCGAAATAATATTTATAAGCGGATTAAACGCTTTCAGCTTTTGGGAGGCAACGAAGGCTTTATTCTTTCCTACATCATTCATGTCATAAATAACTTGCCGTTGCAAATTGCTTACTTCAATAACATCAAAGTCCATTA
>DATHOL010000089.1:0-5336 GCA_035484895.1 Bacteroidia bacterium
TGAGATTGGAAATCTTATTTCCTAAATCATATTTCTCAGATATGTATTTAAGCCCGGATGGCGAAATTGGTAGACGCACCACTTTGAGGGGGTGGCGCCAGTAATGGTGTGCGAGTTCGAGTCTCGCTTCGGGCACAGGAATAAGTGAAGAGCTAAGAACTAAGAGTTAAGAGTGAAAACATTGGTACTCGTCGCTCTTAGCTCTTCCCTCTTAACTTATAAGCCCGGTTGGCGAAATTGGCAAACGTTGCGGTCTCAGAAGCCGTTGGAGTTACATCCTTGAGAGTTCGAGTCTCTCACCGGGCACAAAATCAGCGTGAATGTGAGAGCGGGAGCGAAGACATGAACGATGATTTTCACGCAATACTCACTTTGACATTCGATTTTGCATTTCTTCTTTGTACTCTCAGATTGGCATTTATCTGAACCTTTCCCTTTACTATCTTTGAAGCCATATCTAAAAAGATATAAATGAAATTCTCCCTCCAAATATTACCCACATCCCTGCTTGAAGATTACCTAAAGCAAGTACCACCTAATATGCAGCAGGCTTTTGATGCTTTGAAAGATGCTGACACCTCTACCAAAACGTTTAGTTTTTATACTTCGGTATCTGCCATTGCCTCTTCCCGTATTGAAGGCGAAAAAATGGAGGTGGATAGTTATATTAAGCATAAAATGCTGAATATTGAATATCAGCCTGATTTAGTGCAGAAGCCTGATGACTTATATGAAGCATATCTGTTTGCACAAAAAAATAAACTTACAAAAACCAATTTTTTAAAAGCACATACATTACTCGCTACACATTTATTGCCCAAAAACAAACAGGGTGCTTTCCGCGCAGGCAATATGGTGGTAATGGAACATACAACAGGCCGAATACAGTACGAGGTTGCCCATGTTAGCAAAGTAAAACAACTTTTTGAATTATTATGGGAAGATATATCTCAGCTAAAAAAACAAAAACTTACGCACCCGGAAGTGTTTTATTTTGCTTCTTTCATACATATCGTGTTTGTAAATATTCATCCCTTTGAAGATGGAAACGGAAGGGCAGGGCGACTATTGGAAAAATGGTTTATCGCTGAAAAATTAGGCAAGAAAGCCTGGTTTCTGCAAAGCGAATTAAATTATTATAACCATGTAAATGATTACTATGTGAACTTAAACAGGCTTGGAGTGTTCTATGCGCAATTAGACTACTTTAAGGCAATGCCATTTCTATTAATGTTGCCTGAATCAATAACCAATTTTTAATAGCGTTATTTTAAAATAACTATATTGCATTTTATGGTGTACAAACATAATTTTTATAATTCATTAAAATAAAATGGAATACAGAAGACTGGGAAGTTCAGGATTAAAAGTAAGCGAATTCTCTTTTGGAGCATGGGTTACTTTCGGCAGCCAGATTGAAGACAAAACTGCAACAGACTGCATGAAATTAGCTTATGATTCAGGTATTAATTTTTTCGATAATGCCGAGGTATATGCAAACGGCAGGGCGGAAACGGTAATGGGAAATATCTTTAAAAAAATGGGCTGGGACCGTACCACCTATGTGGTCTCGAGCAAGGTTTTTTGGGGAGGAAAGCTTCCTAACCAGCGTGGGTTAAGCCGCAAGCACATAATGGAGGCTTGCCATGCTGCCTTAAATCGTTTGCAGGTAGATTACCTAGACCTTTACTTCTGCCATCGCCCCGACCCCGAAACTCCGATAGAAGAAACTGTGAGAGCTATGACCGACCTGGTGCACCAGGGAAAGATTTTGTATTGGGGAACATCGGAATGGAGCGGAGAATCTATAATGGAAGCATATAATTTAGCAAGAAGATATAATTTGGTTCCGCCAACTATGGAGCAACCGCAATATAACCTGTTGCACAGGGATAAAGTGGAAATTGAGTTTGCCTCATTGTATAAAGAAGTTGGCTTAGGACTGACTATCTGGTCGCCATTGGCATCAGGAATACTTACCGGTAAATATAACAATGGAATCCCAAAAGATTCGAGGCTTACACAACCAAGCCTTAGCTGGTTAAAAGATTCTATTTCAGGTGAAGAAGGTGAAAAGAAACTGGATAAAGTAAAAAAACTTGGCCAATTAGCCTCTGAAACAGGCATGTCGCTCAATCATTTGGCTTTGCTCTGGTGTTTAAATAACATAAATGTTAGCACTGTGATACTTGGAGCTTCCAAAGCGAGCCAGTTAAAGGATAATCTAGGGGCTTTAGAACATAAGAAACTCATGACCGGCGAAGTTATTCAGAAGATAAATGAAATAATGCAGTAACAAGTAGTATGAAATTACGTTGGAATTAGTGGAATTTGTCAGTTCAGGACAAAATATGTTTTAATTAGTCAGTTATGTTCTAAAAGATTTTTATATTTGTGCATCTCTGTTATATGAAGAAAATACTACTTTTTTCATTCCTCTGCGTTGCAGCCCCTTTTATGGGGTACTCGCAGTATGACCTAAACCATACGCTTAACCGTACAGAATGGTCTGGCGGATTGGGAGTTTCGCAATTTCTGGGTGATTTAGGCGGTTCGCCACAAGTAGGTACGCACTTTTTACACGATTTTAATTTCGGAGCTATCCGTTATGCTGGCTATATTGGCTACCGTAAACGTCTTAGCCATGCATGGTCAATGCGCGGAACACTTACCCTTGGGGAATTATATGGGAATGATAAACTGAGCAGCAACTCATACAGAAGAAACCGTAATCAGAATTTCCGTTCCTTTATTGCAGAGGCATCGGCACAATTCGAATATCACTTTTACCAATATGACCAACCGGGGCACCGATACAGAATCAGGCATGCACATGGATTTAAAACCCTTGCGTTGGATGCTTACCTGTTTGCAGGTGTAGGCGGGTTTTATTTTAATCCGCAGGGCCAGTTGGGCAGTAATGGGCCTTGGATTAATCTTCGTTCTTCAAGCACTGAAGGTGAAGGCTTACCGGGTGGTCCAGGCAATTATTCTCAATTTGCATTCTCCATTCCTGCTGGTATCGGCGTTAAATACCTGATTGATATTCAATGGAGTGTTGGCTTAGAATTCTCCGACAGGCTATGGACGAGCAGTGATTATATTGATGATACTCACGGAAGTTACTTCAGCCCCACTGAAATTGAAGCATACAAAGGCCCTGTTGCCGCTGCGCTTTCGCACCCTGTGTTAGGTTTAATTCCGGGGCAGGATATTGTAACCACTGAAAGAGGAGACCCTACTCATAATGACTCTTATATGTTCATGTTCTTTAATGTGAATTATCGTCCTAATCCATACCACCGCAAACGGAGCAGGGCTAAGTTTTAACAAGCCTTTTTAAAAAGTATAAATAAGTAACCCACTTTCCAGTTTTGGTTCTATCCATGTGGATTTAGGCGGCATTTCTTTGCCTGAGTTGGCAACTGCAATGAGTTCTTCAAACGATACAGCATAAAGGCAAAATGCTGCAGCTATCTTTCCTGAATCAACCATTTTTTCTATTTCTTCCGGTGATTTTATAGCCGGAATAAATGAAATTCTTTTGTCATTCCTTAGGTCTTCAATTCCTAAAATAGGTGAAAGAATATAGTCAGAAAGTACACTTACATCCAGGCTGTTTACAGGGTCATTCGTAGAATGGATTATACCGCCGATATCAATACTGTACCATTTTTTGTCGGTATAAACAGAAAGGGAGTTTTTGTTTAGGGGTTCTTTCGCCCTATCTATAGGGGTAATTTTAAACTTTTTCTTCAGTTCGTTTATAAACGAATCGGGTGTGTGTCCTTTCAAATTCTGAACCATTCGGTTATAACTAAAAATGGTCAGTTCATCATCAGCAAAAATGGCGGCCGTAAAAAAGTTGTATGGCTCATTTCCCGTGTGCTTAGGATTGTTTGCTTTTCTGGCTTCTGCAAGCCTTGCGGAAGAGGCAGCCCTGTGATGGCCGTCTGCAATATAAATAGCCGGAATGTTTTTAAACAAGCCTTGTATATGCGCTATTTCATTTTGCTGGTCGACAACCCATAGTGTATGGCTTACACCATCTACCATATAATCGTACGTCGGGGTTTCTTTTGTTTTATTTTTTAAAATTTGGTTCAGTTCTTTATTATGGGGGTAAGTAAGGCAAACGGGTTCGGCATTAAACTCACAAACATCAAGGTATTCTTTTAGTTTTTCTTCCCGCTGTGCAAGGGTTTGTTCATGAATTTTTATCACATTATTTTTATAATCCTCCACCGATGCCAACCCAATAAAACCCGTATGATGCCTGCCATTTTTTATTTGCCTGTAAACATAAATACAGGGCTTATTTTCCCGGATAAATATATTATTGGAGGTGAACTCTTCCAGTTTATTTTTTATGGAATGATAGTGCTCCCGGGAGTTTTGTGTTTTATCACCGGGATGAATTACCTGCAGAAAAGAAATAGGATTTGTTGCAAGTATATCCTTTATCTCCTCTTTGGAGTATCGTTCAACAGAATGCGTGGCAACTTGCGCCACTTTTTCGGTGGCGGGCCTTAAGGCAGAAAATGGATTGATAATAGACATAAACCTTGCAAAAGTATTTTTTTACCTGATTGAAGTGAAGGAGCGCTTCCAATTTATTCCTTTCCAATGTGATTTGCCTGTACTTTCTTTCAACGATAAAAGGATGAAGGATGCTTTACCTATGATATGGTCCTCGGGTACAAACCCCCAATAGCGGGAATCATCGGAGTTGTCCCTGTTATCGCCCATCATGAAATAATAATTCATTTTAAAAGTATACGTGCTTGCATATTTCCCGTCTATAAAAACGGAGTCGTTTGAAATGTTCATTTTATGTTTTTCATAAACAGTAATTATTCTTTCATACAGAAGCAGGCTGTCTTTATTCAGTTTTATGGTAGCGCCTTTTTGAGGGATTATAATGGGCCCGTAATTATCCTTATTCCAGAATGAAAACCTGCCGCCTGGAAACATATCGGTAGTAGCATATTCAACAGACACGCGGCTTATAGATAGTATGTTACTCATTTTGCTCACGGAGTCTGCTTCTGCTTCCGTAAGCAGAAACCGGTATTTATTGTCAGATGAAACCAATCCCCCCTCGGTTACATTCAAAATGCGGTTCAGGTAAGTGGCAAGGCTATCAACCATGGCGTAAACCTCGTAAGAATATTTAGCCTTCGGAGGTGAGGCAACAGGTTTCCTGTTAATTAAAACGGCTTTGTCGGATATGTCTAACGTATCACCGGGCA
Organism: Bacteroidia bacterium; assembly: GCA_035484895.1. Classification (GTDB taxonomy): domain Bacteria; phylum Bacteroidota; class Bacteroidia; order JABEUT01; family JABEUT01; genus JABEUT01. The sequence continues at coordinate 5,253 of DATHOL010000089.1, forward strand.
GGCCTATACATCGTTTCACAAAGTTGGCTTTTTTGTCAACGGGGGCGCCATCTTCATCCGGAAAATTAAAGACTATAATATCGT
>DATHOL010000090.1:0-5663 GCA_035484895.1 Bacteroidia bacterium
TTCCGAAAATGAAAGGATAGTTGATACATTTCTCAGTGAGCATCCTAACTTCAAAAAAGTAAAAGAGAAAAGAATATTGCCCTCGGAATCTGGCTTTGACGGGTTTTATATGGCGGCGATGGAAAGAGGCGAAAGTTTATAAAGGTAAAAGTTCTTAAAGTATTGCTATCTTTACTCTCATATTCAATTAATATGAAAACACTCACAAAACTATTTATCGTATTATCATTTGCATTTTGCATTAAGACAACTGCACAAATCACATTGTTAAATACATATCCACTTAATGCAGGTTATCCTGATAACTTTCAGTCTGTTTATCTGAAACATTCCGGATTTAAGTTTGTCTTGCTACACTCCGATTCTCTTACTTTTTATAATTTGAATCTTTCTCTTTATGAAGATGTAGTTATTCCAACTTCCTCCTCGGCTGGTAATTTTTTAGTCCAATGCATTTCAGAAGGTTTGTTCGATACAGATACTTTACATATTGATTATATGGTAACACCTTCTTCTTGCTGCCCATTACAGGTTAAAATTTATAAAGATAATGGCACTACAGTTTTTAGCGAAGATTCAGCAGACATTAGTGGAGAGACCCCGGGAATGCAGGGCCCTGCATTTTATCCTATTTTGGTTACTGATAGTGGTACGTTTATGGTAATAACAAAATATCTAAACTCAACTGAAACCGCAAACCAATTATACAGGCTGCCTGGTAGCCTCCCCTGTCTTCCTGGTTGTTTAGAAGGCAATTTTGCTACGCCAATGCCTATAATAAGTAACAGCGTAAACGGAACGATGAAGGCATATCCAAATCCTGCTGTGAGCTATACCAATATCTATTATACTTTGCCATCAGGAACAAATGAAGGTGAACTCGTTTTATATGACCTTGCCGGAAGAGAAATAAAAAAATATACGGTTACTTCTCAAGTGGACCATTTGCGGTTAACCACTTCTGATATTGCAGCAGGCACCTATTTCTACCAGTTAATGGTAAATGGAAGCGGTATTGCTACCAAGAAAATTGTAGTTGTAAAATGAGTTTATAAGATACGTGTTTACTTTAAAACTTAACCGTTGTGGCTATTCTCAAACTTCTTCACAATTACCGTAGCATTGTGTCCCCCAAAGCCAAATGTATTGCTAAGGGCGGCATTAACTATTCTTTGTTGCGATTTATTGAAAGTGAAATTAAGTCTGGAATCTAATTCAGGGTCATCGGTAAAATGATTGATAGTCGGAGGAACAATATCGTTCTTTACAGCCATAATAGAAGCAATTGCTTCTACTGCGCCTGCGGCGCCCAACAAATGCCCCGTCATCGATTTAGTGGAACTTATATTCAGCCTATATGCATCTTCACCAAATACTTTTAAAATGGCTTTCGTTTCAGCTATATCACCTAAGGGAGTAGATGTTCCATGAACATTAATATAATCAATATCGCCGGGCAGCAATTCAGCATCTTCCAATGCAAGGCGCATAGCATTAATAGCGCCCAATCCTTCCGGGTGTGGGGCCGTCATATGGTGTGCATCGGCAGTCATTCCACCGCCTACTACTTCCGCGTATATTTTGGCGCCTCTGTTTAAAGCATGTCCTAGTTCTTCCAAAATAATACTACCGGCTCCTTCACCCATTACAAATCCATCGCGGTCCTTATCGAAGGGGCGAGATGCTGTTTCAGGCGAATCATTTCTTTCAGATAAAGCCTTCATGGCATTGAAACCACCCATACCTGCCTGGTCAATGGCTGCTTCAGAACCGCCTGTTACAATAATATCGGCTTTGCCCAGCCGAATATACGTATAGGCATCAATCAATGAATTGGTAGAAGAGGCGCATGCCGAAACAGTAGTAAAATTAGGTCCGCGGAATCCATACTTGATAGAGATATGCCCTGAAAGGATATCCACAATCATTTTAGGAATAAAGAATGGATTGAATCTTGGTGTTCCGTCGCCTCTGGCATAATTGCTGCACTCCTCGTAGAATGTATCTAACCCTCCGATTCCCGAACCCCAGATAACCCCTACCCTGTCTTTATTGACAGTTTCAAGGTCTAGGCCTGAATCTTTTATTGCTTCAGCCGATGCTACCAACCCATATTGGGCATACGGGTCAATTTTGCGTCCTTCCTTTCTTTCAAAATGGTCTTCTACTTTAAAACCTTTCAGTTCGCAAGCAAAACGGGTTTTGAATTTGGAAGCATCAAAACGGGTAATGGGAGCAGACCCGCTAACTCCGGCAATTAAATTTGTCCAGAATTGGTCGAGTGTATTCCCTATAGGGGTAAGGGCACCCAGCCCCGTTACTACAACGCGCTTCAACTGCATTGACTATGCAAGAAGGAAGATTATTTTACGTTAGCTTCAATGTAGGCAATTGCTTCTCCTACAGTGTTGATTTTCTCAGCCTGTTCATCAGGGATTGCTATGTTAAACTCTTTTTCGAAATCCATGATTAACTCTACGGTATCCAAAGAGTCGGCCCCCAAGTCATTGGTGAAGCTTGCTTGTGGTGTCACCTCTTTTTCATCAACACCTAGTTTGTCAACAATAATTGATTTTACGCGAGCTTCGATGGAGGCATCATTTTTATTTGTCATGGTCAAGTAATTTTTAAATTGGGTGCAAAAGTAATAAATATTGACACATCCAAACCTATTTTAATCACATAGGGGTATTATGGTGGCCTTTACGCCAATAAATACTACTTTTGCACAAAGATATAATATTCTTAATACCTACTAATGTAATATATGCTATGGACGAAAAGAATGCACCTGAACAAGTTAACATTAATATAGAATTACCAGAAGAGGTAGCTGAGGGAATTTACTCCAATCTGGCTATTATTACCCATTCCAACTCTGAATTTATACTGGATTTTATACGAATTATGCCCGGAGTACCTAAAGCCAAGGTTAAATCAAGAATTTTACTCACACCGCAGCATGCCAAGCGCTTAATGAAGGCTTTGAAAGACAACCTTTCCAAGTTTGAATCGGTGCATGGTCCTGTACAAGATACGGAGGTTAATGCCATCCCTATGAATTTTGGCGGACCTACTGCAAAAGCTTAAAGACTATTGAGATTCCTCACTTCGTTCGGAATGACAAACATTAGTCAACTATTTGAGGAAAGGAGGGTGCGGGCTTTGCCCGCACCCTCCTTTCCTTTTAGCCCCAGGATATCTCTTGTCATTCCAAACAAAGTGAGGAATCTCTTTATTATACCGAAATAAGTATTCCATGAAGCTGTTTTTATCATATATAAGATTAATCCGTCCCTTTAATCTTACCATGATTGTCTTTACCTTGTATATGGTAAGGTTCTGTTTTATTTTACCTGTTCTTAGTTTTTCCAGTTTTCACCTACAGGTAAGCGAATGGGCTTTTGCTTTGTTTGCAATTGCTTTTGGACTTATTGCCGCTGCCGGCTATATTATCAACGACTATTACGATGTCGAAATTGACAGAATTAATAAGCCCGGAAAGGAAATAATAGGAAGTGTCGTTTCTAAAAGTTCAGCTTTAACTTCTTATTGGATATTAAATGTAGTGGGAATAATAATCGGTTTCTGGTCCTGCCATAAAGCAGGTACTCCCATACTGGGAACTTTATTTTTATTTTATCTTATTGGGCTTTGGCTCTATTCCTATAAACTAAAATCCACCTTCTTGTTTGGCAACCTTTTAATTTCTGTCTTTCTGGGGATAGTACCTTTAGCTTCTGCTTACATAGAGGCACAAGCTGATCTGAAAATGCCCGAAGCAATTAACTCGTTTATTATACTTCCCATAAGAACAGGAGCATGGGCCATTGCCGGGTTTGCTTTTTTCTCAACGCTAATAAGGGAAATTGTGAAAGATATGGAGGATTTGGAAGGGGACATGTTAGCGGGATGTTATACCATGCCAATAGTTTTAGGCAATAAAAAAGTTAAAGTACTTGTTTTAATTTTAGTTTTTCTGCTAATTGCCCTGTTGGGTATTTTACAGTATAACACATGGTCATCCGGATGGCGAAATTCATTCTATTACATATTGGTTTTTATTCAGCTTCCTTGCCTTATTGTAATTTGGAAGATGCTTAAAGCTTCCATACCCAAAGACTTTCACAGGATCAGCACCTGGTTAAAAATAATAATGCTTACAGGCATTTGTTACTTATTTGTATTCGCTTACGAATGTTATATAACCTTACAATACATCCGCTTATTATCACACTCTTTATGAAAATAATTCTTGCTTCTCAATCATTACGCCGCCGCCAGTTGTTGGAAGAAATAGGCTTTACATACGAATTACGCCCGAAAGATGTTGAGGAATCTTATCCTGAACATTTGCAATGCGAACAAATAGTGGAATTTTTGGCTGAGAAAAAATCAATGGCTTTTTCAGATGATGAAATTGACGAAGATTCTATTCTGCTTACAGCTGATACTATTGTATGGTTGGACGGTGCCTCCTGCCTTAAGCCAACTGACGAGCAAGATGCCATTAATATGTTAGGTAAGCTCTCCGGCCGAAAACATAGAGTAGCCACAGGAGTTTGTCTTCGTTCAAAAGATAAAAAAAAGGTATTTCATGTATTGACTGATGTATTTTTCAAACCGCTAACCTTGGAAGAGCGCACTTTTTATGTGAAGAAATATCGCCCTTATGATAAGTCAGGCTCATACGGAATACAGGAATGGATAGGATATATAGGCATTGAACGAATTGAAGGATCTTATACCAATGTTATGGGATTGCCAACCAAAGAGGTTTACGAGGAACTTATGAGGTTTTAATATTTTACTTTCTTACTTGCCTTCCCTTCTCTTCCCTTCAAAAAAGGTTTTCATAAGTTGGGAACATTCATCTTCCAATATTCCTTTGGAGATTTTTGTGCGTGGGTGCAATAATTGGTTTCCAATCATGGAATATCCTCTTTTCGGGTCGGATGCTCCAAATACTACTCTACCTATCTGCGCCCAGAATAAAGCACCGGCGCACATTACACAGGGTTCAACAGTTACATACAGCGTACATTCCGGCAAATATTTTCCACCTAAATTATTGGCGGCGGATGTTATTGCTTGCATTTCGGCATGGGCGGTTACATCATTGAAATGCTCCGTGTAGTTATAGGCTCGTGCAATAGCTATTCCATCGCAAACAATTATTGCACCTATCGGAACTTCATCCTTTTCAAATGCTCTCTTGGCCTCTTTCAAAGCTTCGCGCATCCAGCGTTCGTCTTCTTTATTTAAATCCATATCTTTTATTTTCCCGCAGATTTCGCAAATGTACGCTGATATTAAATCCGCGCTTATCCACGATATCTGCGGGAAATGCTTTTACACAAAATATTTTTCCCCTTCCTGTGACAGATATGCTGCTGGAAATATGCTGCGGGCTTCTTCCAGCAATGGATTCAGTTCTTTGTAACGTGCAGAAAAATGCCCTAATAACAATCGTTTAGCATTAGCCTCTTTTGCAATAGTTGCAGCATCTTTAGCGGTAGAATGCATCGTTTGGTCGGCTCGTTGGCGCATATCTTCCATAAAGGTAGATTCATGATAAATCAAATCCGCATTTTGCAATTGAGGCAGCAAGTCTTTATTGTACATAGTATCGGAACAATAAGCATACTTGCGCGGAGGCAATG
>DATHOL010000091.1:0-3344 GCA_035484895.1 Bacteroidia bacterium
TAGTAGAACTTGGAATGCGCTACCAAAATCCGCCTGTATCTGAAGCATTGGATAAGTTACTTACTTCCGCAGGAGTTGGAAAGATTGTAATTATTCCTTTGTATCCTCAATATTCGGCATCTGCTACATCTTCCTCTGTTGAAAAGGTGATAGAACTTTTAAGGAAAAAAGACGTGATTCCTCCATTTGTATTTACCGGGCCATTTTACGATAACCCTTTGTTTATTGAGGCTTTTACTAAAATCTGGGCAAAGCAGTGCAACATGGAAGAGTATGACCATTTTCTTTTCAGCTATCATGGGCTACCGGAAAGGCATATCCTTACAGCATCATCAGAAAAGAATATGAAATGTAATCTGGGCAATTGCTGTGATAGTATTTCTTCACAAAATTATTTTTGTTACAGGGCATCTTGTTTCCATACCACAAGGCTTTTAGCAGATGCACTACAGTTAAAAAAAGGAACATATAGCTCATCCTTTCAATCAAGGCTTGGCAAAGACCCATGGATAAAACCCTATACTGACCATACAATAATTGAAAAAGCCAAAACAGGCATTAAGAAAATGCTGGTCTTCTCCCCTGCATTCATAGCAGACTGCTTAGAGACTATTTATGAAGTAAAAGTAGAGTATGCACGTTTATTCAAAGAACACGGGGGCGAAACCCTCCATTTGGCTGAAAGCCTGAACGACCATGATGAATGGGTTGAAGCGCTCGAGAAGATTATCCTCGAATATTAGTTCTGTTTGTTAAAGAAACTTAAATAGAAGCAGAATTTGTAAATTAGCAAATCCGGAGCATACGCCGCACTCGTAAATGCATTAAATTTATGATATTATGAATGGCAAATTGGTAATCTTAACATTGTTGACATGCTCTTTGCAGGCATGTTCGCAACAAAACAAAAACACTATGGATAACACCCAAAATCAAACCCAGACAGACACTTCCCATTGGAAGAAGTTGACTCCTGAAGAAGCTTATGTTATTGTAAACAAAGGAACAGAGCGGCCGGGTACAGGAAAATATCTTTATACCAATGTAAAAGGAATATATACCTGCAGGCGTTGCGGAGCACCTCTATTCACTTCGCATGATAAGTTCCAATCGGAATGCGGCTGGCCCAGTTTCGATGATGCTATACCCAATGCAGTAAAACAGATTCCTGACCCCGATGGCGAACGAACAGAAATTGAATGCGCACGTTGCGGAGCACATTTGGGGCATGTATTTACAGGCGAACACATGACCAATAAAAATACACGCTATTGTGTAAATTCTATTTCCATGGATTTTATTCCGGCAGATAGCACAAAATAAAATAACCTTTCTAAAACAGATGAAAGCCTTGCATTGAGTATTCAGCGCAAGGCTTTTTATTAATTGCCCTTAGGTAAATAATTTAGTCAGCACCTATTTTCAACACATTAAGTTAGATGATAATTGTCATTATCGGCTTTTAGTCTTTACATACATTTGCAAAAAAATTAGAGAATGAACCCGACGCGTAGCATTGTTATTTGGCTCATCACAGGCTGTGTACTTATATGGGCTATGGTGGTGGTGGGCGGTATAACCCGCCTTACGCATTCAGGGCTTTCCATGGCTAAATGGAAAATTGCCAGCGTTATTCCCCCGCATACCGAAGAGCAATGGCAGGAAAACTTTAATGATTATAAACAAACTCCCGAATACAAACAAATAAACAGCTCTTTCACACTCGAAGATTATAAGCATATTTACTGGTGGGAATTTATTCACCGCCTTATCGGGCGGATGATTGGAAGGGTCTTCCTTATACCTTTTGCTTTTTTTGTTTATAAAGGCTGGCTAAAAGGAAAGCTACTTATTAAATGCCTTGTTATTTTCGCTTTGGGTGGAGCGCAAGGCGTGCTTGGCTGGTATATGGTGGCAAGCGGATTGCAGGATGTACCCCATGTGAGTCATTATTTTTTAGCAGCGCACCTCATCACTGCATTTATTACGTGCGGGTATAGTTTTTGGGTTGCTCTTGATTTAATTTACCAAAGAACAGCTTCACTAGACAAGCAATTTCAATCATTACGAAAATGGAGTTGGACATTGTTATTTTTTGTTGTAATCCAGATTGTATACGGAGCATTTACTTCAGGCTTACATGCAGGGCAGTTTGACCCTACCTGGCCAAAAATGGGCAACAACTGGATAGCCCCGGAAATTACAGCCCTCTCCCCCACTTGGAAAAATTTTATAGATGGTGTTGCAGGGGTACAATTTATACACCGATATAATGCCTACATAGTGGTGTTACTAGTATTCATTATTTGGTTCAAATCACGCAAACTTACTTTATTGCCCACCCAAAAACACGGCATAAACTTCCTAATAGGAATGGTATTCATACAGTTTTTATTGGGCGTATTTACGCTTATTTATTCTGTTCCGGTTGTGCTTGGGGTATTGCATCAGACAGGCGCTTTTCTGCTTTTTGCATCTTCCATTTTTGTTTTGCATCAATGGAAAACGAAGAAAACTGTGGGTGAATAAACCCTTTCTAATTTATCAACGACGGTCGCCATGCCCATGGCCATCATGCCAACGGTGCCCACGACCGCCCCAAAAACAACTTTGCATAGTTAGCAGGGATAAACAACAGAGAATAAGCAGTATTTTTTTCATTTTGATTGTCATTAGTTTGTTGAAGGCAAAATTCCGTTTCCTATACCCAATAAGGGTTATACAACTCCATTTAAATTTACATCATTTACTTATCGCTTCCTCTCTTTGCCGTTTTTAAGACAAAGCATTGGAAAGATATAGAAGCCATCAGTTAATTAGCTATTAATGATGGTCGTCGTGGTCGTGGTGGTCATCATGGTGATCATGGTCATGATGGTCTCCCCCACCCATAGGCCTCACTGTTGCTACACAGCTTTGCATTGCAAAAGCAATACATAAGCATAGTATATAAATTAGTTTTTTCATTTTAAACGGAATTTGTTGTTAATCGCAAAATTGCGCTTCCATTGTCAGTCAAGCGTTATACAAGTAACCTCAATAGTTACATCATTCACAGGTAGTCATTTTCACCCTTCTTTATGAACTAAAATCTAAAAACACCCGACAAAGCCATGATGAATGCATATTAACGCACATCGTGGTAACGATGCCAACGGTGCCCGTGAACTTCCACAAAACAACTTTGGAGTGAAACGCACATTAACAAAGATATAGCTATAAGCAACTTTTTCATTTTATCCTTTATATTAATTCATACAGTAAAAATAGTTCCGATTTAGGTCGTTCTGTTCAAAATTTCGACGAAATAGACAAATCAAAGTCTGAAACTCTTTTCAAAAATT
>DATHOL010000092.1:0-12489 GCA_035484895.1 Bacteroidia bacterium
ACTCCGGCTCCGTTTATGGGGCGGTATTGGCAAAAACTGCAGGTCGTATAGTTTTGCGCCTCGCCAATGCAGATATACTCCCTAACAATTTTAAAGATATGTATACTACGGTGAATGAGTATGCAAATGAATTCATGAAAAAGTTGGATGAAATGCGCACTTCCACTGAAATAACCAACGAGTTACTGGGGAATCATTATTACACCTATGCACATGATCCGAAGAAAACGCTTGTAAATCCTGTGCCTAAAGATATTGTACCTTTTCTTGATTTTTCGCCCTTGCAAAATGCACTGGCTAAAATGAAAATAAGTGCCGAATCTTATCAGGAACTGATTACAAAAAACACGGGCTTATCGCCAACTATAACCCGTCAATTGAATATTTTGCTTTATCAAAGTGAACGGAAATTATTATTGGCTACCGGGTTACCGAACAGACAATGGTACAAACATGCTATTTATGCTCCGGGTTACTATACAGGATATGGGGTTAAAACCCTTCCCGGCATACGCGAAGCTATAGAAGGCCGCAGATGGCAGGAGGCCCAGCAACAAATAGCTGAAACGGCAAAAGCAATTGATGCATATACTGCTCAGATAGATTCTTCCGTTGCTTTGCTAAAATAGTGATTGCCTATATTGTTTCCTGAATGCTGCTGTCTGCAAAATCATTTCATTACCTTTGCATCACAAAAATAAATCGTGTCAGAAAATAAACCCCGCTCAGGTGCATTACTTATCTTTTATGTATTGGTAATTTATATTGCCGTACAATTTTTTTGGTGGTCGTTCCTTATGGTGGACCAAAGCCATGAAATATTTAACCGCAAGCTGGAACTTATATCAGCCTTTTCAAGCCCTGCCGAAACCAAAATAAAACAAGACCTTTTACGGCATGAAATGGTTCAGAAGTGGTATATGGTAGCCGGTGAAGGAAGTGTATTTTTAGTTATACTGGTATTGGGTGTTATTATGGTCCGCAGATCTTTCCGGAAAGAATCGGAATTGATTGCGAAACAAAGAACATTTCTGCATTCCGTTACTCATGAATTCAAATCACCGGTAGCATCGTTGCGCCTGCAACTGGAAACTTTGCAGAAGCGAAGCCTTACTTCCGAACAACAGCAGATAGCGCTTGCCAATGCTATTGACGATACGGAACGGCTGGATAAACTGATAGAAAAAATATTAATGGCTGCCCGCATTGATAGCGGGGAATTATCCAATCAAACAGAATTCATGAATCTTTCGGAGAAACTGAAAGAACTGGTTACACAAATAAACAGGTCATATCCCCGGAGAAATGTGGTTACTAACATTCAAAGTGATGTATTCCTGCATATTGACCCTTGGGCGTTGAATTCTATTGTCTCTAATTTAATGGAAAATGCTTTTCTCTATTCTCTTGCCGATAAGACAGTGGTGGTTAGTCTTAAATGGGAAGGGAACATGATACAACTATCAGTAAAGGACCAGGGTATTGGCATTCCTGACAAAGAAAAAAAGGAGATTTTCCAGAAGTTCTACCGTTCTAATACTACACAGGGATATAAAGGCACCGGGCTTGGTTTGTATTTAGTAGATTATTTTGTAAAAGTGCATAATGGAACTATCGCAGTAAAAGACAATACCCCGGAAGGAAGCATATTTGAAATTTCATTTCCAACAACTAAAACTGATGCACACCGCTAAAAAAGTAGGCTTGATAATTCTTGATGGTTGGGGCATCGGTGATGGTTCTAAATCAGATGCCATAGCCAATGCCAAAACTCCTTTTATCAACAACCTCTATAAAAAATACGCGCATTCCAACTTAAATACTTCCGGAGAAAACGTTGGTTTGCCTGACGGACAAATGGGCAACTCGGAAGTAGGCCATATAAATATTGGAGCCGGCAGAGTAGTATACCAGGATTTGGTACGCATTAGTTTGGATATAAAAAATGGAACCTTTCAAAAAAATGAAGTGCTGTTAAAATCACTTCGCTATGCTAATGAGAATAATAAGGCTGTCCATATTATGGGGCTTGTATCCGACGGTGGTGTGCATTCACATTTCTCTCATTTGGAAGCCTTGTGTGATATAGCTGCAGAAAACAATTGTAATAATGTATTTATACATGCCTTTACCGATGGGCGCGATTGTGATCCTCATAGCGGAGCAGGATTTATTGCGCGCTTGCAAACACATATTTTAAAAGACACGGCAAAAGTGGCCTCTGTTATTGGGCGATACTATGCAATGGATCGTGACAAGCGTTGGGAAAGGGTTAAGGTTGCATATGATTTATTGGTAAACGGAACCGGTAAAAAAAGTTCCAATGCAATATTGGCAATTGAAGAATCCTATGATGAAAAAGTGAGCGATGAATTTATAAAACCCATTGCAATTACCGATGCTGACGGAAATATTTTGCCACGCATAAAAGAAGGCGATGTAGTAATTTGTTTTAACTACCGTACAGACCGCTGTCGTGAAATTACTCAAGCGCTTACTCAACAAGATATGCCAGAGCAAGGAATGAAGACTATTCCGCTGCAATATATCACGATGACCAATTATGATGAAAAATATAAAGGTGTAAACGTTCTTTATCATAAAGATGATTTGAAAATGACCTTGGGTGAAGTATTATCTTTAAAAGGGAAAACACAAATCCGCATTGCAGAAACAGAGAAATATCCGCACGTAACTTTTTTCTTTTCGGGTGGTAGAGAAGATATTTTTGATGGTGAAAAACGAATAATGGTTCCTTCTCCAAAAGTTGCTACTTATGATTTAAAACCTGAAATGAGTGCCGTAGAATTAACGGATGCTATAGTTCCTGAACTGCGAAAAGGAGAAGTTGATTTTGTTTGTATGAACTTTGCAAATGCTGATATGGTAGGCCATACAGGTGATTATAATGCCATAGTAAAGGCTGTTGAAACAGTAGACACCTGTTTACAAAAAGTAGTTGAAACCGGAATTTCCAAAGGGTATTCTTTCATTATTATAGCTGACCATGGCAATGCTGATTATGCAATAAATCCAGATGGTTCGCCAAACACTCAACACAGCACAAATCCTGTTCCATGTATTTTAGTCGATAAAGACGCTACAAAAGTTTCTGATGGCAAACTTGCTGACATTGCACCTACAATTCTAAAACTCATGGGCATCCAACAACCTGCCGAAATGACAGGTATATCATTGGTATAATTATATCGAAAATAGGCTGTTGCAGTATTCCAATTTTCTATCTTTGCCTATGAATCTAATTTTGTTTTATGTCAAAACTTCCATTAACGGTTAAAATACCTTGCTATCTTTTAAGCCTTGTTTTAGGAGTTATCATTCTTATTTATTCCAAGGAGTTTTTGCTTCCTATGGTCTTAGCGGCCTTACTTTCTTTATTGCTTTATCCGTTATTTAAAAAACTTACCAAGTGGAAAGTTCCCACTATTTTAGCGGTATTCCTTACAATGCTTGTTGTGGTAGTTGTAGTAGTAGGGACTGCCATAATTATAAGCAAAGAAATTGGTATGGTGGTTACCGATATTGTTAGTTCTGGTGGGAAAATTAATGATAAAATAGTTGCATTGCACAACTTTATCGCGCTTCATTTCCATGTAGATGATGCTACTATTACCAATTGGCTCTCCAGTTTAAAAGATAAATTAATAGGTAATGCTGGGAATGTGGCGTCGGGAGCCCTGGCTACTACAGGCAGTTTTATGAGTTCATTGGCTTTAGTAATTGTTTATGTTTTTTGTTTTTTATTGTATAACCGCTCCTTCCATGATTTTGCGTATGCATTAATGGGCGATGAAAGGCAAAGTGAAACGAGTACAATTATCGGCCACATACAAAAACTGGTGCAGCATTATTTATTAGGATTGCTTACAGTTATATTTATTATCGGCACATTAAACAGTATAGGCTTATTTATTATCGGGGTGGACCATGCCCTGTTCTTTGCATTTTTTGCCGCTATGTTAACCATCATCCCTTACATAGGTATATTTTTAGGCGCATCTCTTCCTGTTTTATACGTGCTTCTTACCCGTGATTCCATCTGGCCTGCGGCGGGTGTTTTTGGTATATTTCTTACGGTTCAATTTCTCGAATCAAATTTCATAACTCCTAAAATTGTAGGTTCCAGAGTAAGTGTTAATCCATTTGTAGCAATTGTTGCTTTGCTTATTGGAGGAGAAATATGGGGAATTCCGGGAATGTTGCTGAGCATACCACTTACTGCAGTTCTGAAATTACTACTTGATACACGCCCAAAAACAAAAGCAATTGGTTATTTCTTAGGCAGTGAACTTACCGACACTAAAAATGACCCTTTCAAGTTTTTTGGCAAGAAAAAAGTTGAACCTTCTCCCCCTCCGAAAAAGAAAAAAGAATAATTACTATGTCAGTCTATAAATATGAAGATGGACTAATTACCGAGCGGCTATACACACGCTTTTTGGTTCCGGAGGATATTAAATTATGGACAAGCTTTTTTGAGGACCCTGAGTGCATACAATACTTTCCCTGGGTTGAAGAAAATACCGCTAAAGTACGTTGCAAACAATGGATTGAAAGACAATTAGCACGCTATAAAGAAAAACGATATGGGCTGCAGGCCCTAATACGAAAAGATACCAACGAGTTTATTGGCCAATGCGGGCTTTTAACCCAACCAATAGAAGGCAAACAGGAATTGGAAGTAGGTTACCACATTTTTAAAAAATATTGGGGACAAGGTTATGCACCCGAAGCCGCAAAAGCATTCTTCGATTATGGATTTCGGCACAAACAAGCGCCGAGTATTATTTCAATCATTGATATTCGAAATCTAAAATCGCAACGGGTAGCCGAAAAAAACGGATTAACCAAAGAAAAACAAATCCGGTGGATGGATATGGATGTGTTTATTTATAGGATGGAAGAGATTCCATCTTAAATCTGCTTTTTTGTTAATTTTGTTCTTACTAAAGCCACATCACACATGCCCGAATTTAATGGAAACATAAGAAGCAAGCTACCTAAGGTAGGAACTACGATTTTTACGGTTATGTCTGCTCTTGCAAATGAATATAAAGCTATCAATCTATCACAAGGGTTCCCTAATTTTGAATGTTCACCTGCCTTGGTCAGTCTTATAAATGAATATATGAAAAAGGGCATGAATCAATACGCCCCTATGCAGGGAATAATGCCTTTGCGGGAAACTATTGCAGAAAAAATGCAGGAATTGTATGGAGCAAAATACAACCCGGAAAAAGAAATAAATATTACCGCCGGAGGAACGGAAGCTATATATGCAGCAATTACAGCGGTTATACAAGAAGGCGACGAAGTAATAGTAATTGAACCGGCTTACGATTGCTATGTACCGGCTATTGAGCTTTCGGGAGGAATACCTATATATGTCAAGTTAAAGGCTCCTGACTATACTATTGATTGGGAAGAACTGAAAAAGAAAGTATCGCACCGTACCCGCATGATTATGATTAACACTCCGCATAACCCGACAGGCGCAGTTATGACGGAAGAGGACATGAAAGAATTGGAGAGTATCACCCAAGGAAGTAATATTATTATTTTGAGTGATGAGGTATATGAGCATATTATTTTTGACGGGTTAAAACACCAGAGCGTATGCCGCTTTCCGGGGCTTGCAGAAAGAAGTTTTGTGGTATTTTCATTTGGAAAAACCTATCATGCTACGGGTTGGAAAATGGGGTATGTATTGGCACCTGAAAAATTAATGACTGAGTTCAGAAGGGTGCACCAGTTTATTGTATTTACTGTGAATACTCCCTTTCAATATGCACTTGCCGATTACATGAAGAACAAAAGAGAGTATTTGGAACTCGGTGATTTCTACCAAAAAAAACGTGACTATTTTAATAACCTTATTAAAGGTTCTAAATTTAATTTCATTCCATCATCCGGCTCCTATTTCCAGTCGCTCGATTATAGTAAAATAACCAATGAAAAAGATACTGATTATGCTATAAGACTCACGAAAGAAGCTGGCGTGGCAAGTGTGCCGACATCAGTATTTTACCATGAGCCGGTGGATAATAAACTGTTGCGTTTTTGTTTTGCAAAGACCGAAGAAACGCTTGAAAAAGCTGCCGAAAAATTACATAATGTAAAATGAAAAAAGATCTAAAAGTTACGATAGTACAGACTGCACTTGCATGGGAAGATATTGATGCAAATCTTGCAGCATTTTCTGAAAAGCTTGGTATTATTGGGCAATCGGCCTCCGATTTAATTGTGTTACCTGAAATGTTTAACACAGGTTTTACCATGAATGCAAGCCATGTTGCAGAGCCTATGAATGGTAAAACAATGCAGTGGATGGCGAAATTTGCGGCAAAAAAAAATTGTGTTGTTACTGGTAGCCTGGTTATAAAAGATGCCGACAACTATTACAACCGCCTTATATGGATGCGTCCTGATGGCACTTCTGAATTCTATAATAAACGCCATACATTCCGCATGGCAGAAGAAAATAAAACGTATGCCAGTGGTGATAAAAAGCTGATTGTAGAATTAGAAGGATGGAGAGTTTGTCCGCTAGTTTGCTATGATTTACGTTTCCCGGTTTGGAGCCGGAATACGCCCCAAGCCCCTAAAGGGGCTTTGAATAGTATGGATTATGATTTACTTGTTTATGTTGCCAACTGGCCCGATAGAAGAATTCATGCCTGGAGATCTTTACTTGTTGCCCGCGCAATAGAAAACCAAGCTTATGTTATTGGAGTAAATCGTGTTGGGAAAGATGGCAAGGATATTGAATATACAGGGTACTCCATTGCTTTAACTCCAAAAGGAGAACCTATGAGCAGTTTCGAACCCAATAAAGAAAGTATTGAAACTATTAATCTGCCCTATAAAGACTTGGAGAGCTATCGCGAGGAGTTTCCGGTGGGGTTAGATGCCGATAAGTTTGCCCTTTAAAAGAAAATTAGCACTCATTAACCAGGAATTATCTACGAAATAATAGTTTATAGTTCATAGTTCATAGTTAATCCCTTATATTTGTGGAAAATTTGCAACATGAAGTTAAGTGAAATTATCGCAGTATCCGGAATGGCTGGTTTATATAAAACCATTGCACAAGCTAAAGGCAGTGTTATTGTTGAATCATTAGATGATAAAAAAAGAATGCCTGTATATGCATCTCAAAGGGTGCATACATTGGAAGCAATAAGCGTTTTCTGCACCGATAAAGACATCCCTCTTGCGGAAGTATTTACAAAAATAGCTGAAAAGGAAAAGAAAGGCCCTGCATTGGACCATAAGTCATCTGAAGCCGATATGCTGAAATATTTTGGCGAAGTGCTTCCTGATTTTGATAAAGAAAGAGTTCACACTTCCGATATCCGCAAAATGCTGATGTGGTATAACATCCTTCAGAAAAACAATATGTTGGATTTTGAAGAAGAAACGCCTGCTGTTGAAGGTGGCGAAGGGAATGCAGATTTACCTGTATCTGAAAATGCACCCGCTAAAAAAGCGGCACCTAAGCATCAGCAAAAGCAAAGCGCTACCAAACAACGCAGCGGGCCTACCGTGCCAAAGCAGACGGTGCGCAAGACCGGTGTAGCATAATACATCTCTGATGAAAAAATATATTATTTGTTCCCTGATAGCCATAGTTGGCTTTGGGTTCATCTCCTATGCCCAAACGGATTTGAAAATTGTTTTCATCCGCCATGGCGAAAAGCCCGAAAAGGGAAACAACCTTACCTGTAAGGGACTTAACCGCTCCCTTATGCTTCCTGCGTTAATCAATAAAAAATTCGGTATACCTGATTTTGTTTACGTACCTGCTTTAACCATTGGAGAAAAAACAAAACATGCCAGAATGTTTGAAACCGTTGCTCCACTGGCTGACAAATACAATCTTAATATCGATACTCAATTTGAGGAAACGGACTCAACGGGAATTGCAAATGACATCAAAGCAAAGAAAGGAACTGTCTTAGTGGTATGGGAACATAAGGCCATCAATCCAATTATACGTGCGCTGGGAATTCAGTATAACTTACAATGGGGAAGTGAAGATTACGACAGTATAGTAATTATTTCATACAAGGATGGTAAACCTACCATAACTATGGATTCAGAAGGATTGAAACCTTCCGATGATTGTCCGAATTAATTTTCGTTTACTTAATAAACTCCAACACCGAATCCGTAATAAACTTCAGCGTTTCCTCGTCCAATTCTGTATGGATGGGAAGAGAAATTACAGAATCGCACAACATTTCTGTAACCGGGAAATCACCTTCTTTATAGCGTGGGTCGAGGTAGGCTTTTTGCAAATGTAATGGCACCGGATAATATATCATTGCAGGAATTCCTTTGGCAGCTAAGTGCTCCCGCAATTTGGCTCTATCAATGTTGTTCAACACCAACGTATATTGATGAAAAACATGCGTGGAATGCTTGCTTCTTTCCGGAGTTTTAATTTTTGAATGGTTGGCAAAAACTTTGTCGTAAAATGCTGCCGCCTTTTGTCGGGCTGCACAATATTCATCTAAATGGCGTAGTTTAATCCGCAATATGGCTGCCTGAATACTGTCTAATCTTGAGTTCACGCCAATATCATCGTGATAATATTGCACCGTTGAGCCATGGTTAGCAATGGAACGCGCTTTTTTAGCCAATTCATCATCGTTTGTAAAGAGTGCACCACCATCACCATAACCACCCAAGTTTTTAGACGGGAAAAACGAAGTAGTCCCGAAATGCCCGATAGTTCCACCTTTTACAGTTTTGCCATCTGTGTATGTATAATCTGCACCAATGGCCTGTGCATTATCTTCAATCACATATAAATTATGCTTATTAGCTACGGCCATCAACTCTTCCATTTCGGCGCATTGCCCGAATAAATGTACCGGAACAATAGTTTTTGTTTTGGGAGTAATGGCTTTTTCTATGGCTTCAATATTCAGCGTATATGTTCCGGGGTAAACATCTACCAAAACCGGCTGCAACCCCAATAATCCAATAACTTCAGCGGTAGCAACGAACGTAAAATTGGAAGTTATAACTTCATCACCGGGTTTCAAACCCAATGCCATCATGGCAATTTGCAAAGCATCAGTTCCATTGGCACAGGGAATAACATGCTTTATTCCCAAATATTTTTCCAATTCCGCCTGGAACGATTTAACCTCCGGACCATTGATAAATGCCGTCGATTGCAGAACACCGGCGATAGCACTATCAATCTCCGTTTTTATTTTTTCATATTGACCCGCAAGGTCAACCATTTGTATTTTCTTAGTGGTGGTTGTCATACATTATCCCTTTGGCGCGAAGATAGGTAATTTAGCTTTTATTACGTCTTAGATAGATAACCTTTGGTTATCAAAAATTTCGTTATTTTGCATAAATAATTTAACTCGTCATGGAAAACGTAAGCAACGCAGGCAGCATAGGTCTCTATGTATTTATCGGTATAGCACTATTTATAGTGTTCGCAAGTTTCGTAACAGTGCAACAGGGATATATTGCCATTATAACTGTCTTTGGAAAATATAAACGTGTGCTGCGTCCGGGTTTGAATATGAAAATCCCGATTATCGAATCTATTTACAGAAGGATATCCATTCAAAACAAATCAGTGGAACTGGAGTTTCAGGCTATCACACAAGATCAGGCGAACGTAAATTTTAAAGCCATGCTTTTGTTTGCTGTAATGGATCAACAGGAGGAAACCCTGAAGAATGTTGCTTTTAAATTTATTGACGATAAAAACCTTATGCAGGCACTCATTCGTACCATTGAAGGAGCTATGCGGAGTTATGTTGCCAACTTAAAACAATCGGAAATTTTAGCATTGAGAAGTGAAATAGTTGTTCACGTAAAAGAACAACTCGACCCTACCCTAGCTTCATGGGGTTATCACCTTATTGATATGCAATTAAATGATATCACGTTTGATGAAGTTATTATTAAATCGATGGCGAAAGTGGTTGCATCCAACAACCTGAAAGCCGCTGCAGAAAACGAAGGACAGGCTTTATTAATTACAAAAACCAAGGCTGCCGAAGCGGAAGGTAATGCAATTAAAATTGCTGCTGAAGCCGAAAGACAAGCTGCACAATTACGCGGACAAGGTGTTGCATTATTCCGCCAGGAAGTAGCGCGCGGTATTCTGGAAGCTGCCAAACAAATGGAAACTATCAATGCAGATATGTCTGTAATCATGTTCTCCATGTGGACTGAATCGATTAAAAATTTTGCAGAAGTTGGAAAAGGAAACGTAATCTTTTTGGACGGTTCGCCTGAAAACATGCAAAAAACCCTTAAACAATTTATGGCCATGAGCAACAGAGGCCTGTTTGAAGATATTGCTAAAACAGGTGATAAACCCCCGGGACTAAATTCGTAATTGCGAATGAATAAACGAGCTAAACTTTTTCTTCTCTCCGTTTTGCTTTTTTCTTCCCTGAAAGGTATTGCACAACATAAGGATACGGCGGCATCGGGCTTTCTGTTTGAGCTTTCCTATGCCGGGCAACTTCCGGGAGGTGATATAGGAAAATTGTTCGGCTTTAATTCCAACGTGCAGGGTGGAGTGCATTATAAAACCCAAAACAACTGGGTTTTCGGGGGTGAGTTCAGTTACATGTTTGGAAACTATTTAAGGAACACAGGTATTTTAGATAGCCTTGCTACTACCAACGGAAATGTAATAGCTAACGATGGCAATTATCCGGGGGTATCTTATTTTGAAACAGGCTTTGACATACAATTAACTGTCGGCAAATTATTTCCTGTTTCCAAAAATCTGAATTCAGGAATACTTACTATGATTAGCGCAGGTTACATACAATATCATTTATCTATTAGTGCCCCCAGCGATTGGACACCACAGATTAGCGGAGATTATTTGCAGGGATATGAACACCTTACTGCCGGTGCCTGCATTACTGAATTTATAGGGTATCAATATATAAGCAAGAAATCGTTCGTTGCGTTTTTTGGCGGATTTGAATTTACAGAAGCTATGGCAAAAAGTTTGCAGTATGATTTTGAATCTAATTCCAAAAATCCGAATTACAAATTCAATATGTTGAGCGGTATCCGCGTAGGATGGATGCTGCCTATACTACAGGAAAACACTAAAACGCCTAAGTTTTATACACACTGATATATTATGGATATAAAAGATTTTTTCAGCGATGAACAAAAGCAACAGATACGGGCCGCTGTTCAAAAATTGGAACTTAAAACCACCGGCGAAATACGCCTGCACGTAGAAGGCGATTGCGAAGGAGACCCTTATGAACGTGCCATAAAAGTATTCCACCGGCTTCACATGCATAAAACAAAACATCGGAATGCAGTTTTGTTTTACCTGGCAGTAAACCACAAAAAATTTGCAATTGTTGGCGATGAAGGAATCCATAAAAGTGTTCCCGAAAATTTTTGGGTAACTGTGAAAGACCGTGTTATTGCTCAATTTAAACAAGAAAAATTTACCGAAGGTATCTGCGAAGGAATTGATATGACAGGCGAAATGCTGCATAACCATTTCCCGAAAAATACTACCGACCAAAACCAACTATCAGATGAAATATCATATGGAAAATAATAAGTTAAAAGTTCATTCCGAATGGATCCCTTTGGGAAAAGTTATAAAGTTAGTAAAGTCGCTTTTAACTTTCTTCGTAGGTTTTTTAGCTATTAGCTCTTCCCTCTTAGCTCTTAGCTCAAAGGCAAACGCCGCTTCTATGGAAGGAATTCCGAAGCGTCCTACTCCGTTTATGCAGGTGAATAATTTCTCCAGATACCAACTGCTTTCAAAGGAGCAGTCGGATGCGTTGGAAACCAAATTAGACGCATTTACAAACGCTACCTCCAATCAAATTGTTATCGTTTTTGTTGACTCCCTTTACGACCATGACATGGCTGAGTTTGCAACCCAATTGGGGCAAGAATGGCAAGTAGGGCAAAAGAAATTTGATAATGGATTGGTTATACTTATTAATCCGGGTGCGCACCAGGTATTTATTGCGCCGGGTTACGGCCTGGAAGGGGCCATACCTGATGCTACCTGTGAAGATATTGTTCAGCGCGAAATAAAGCCCAACTTTAAAAAAGGTGATTATTATAAGGGGCTGAACGATGCTCTGGATGTAATTATCGGCCTTGCCAAAGGCGAATATAACAGCAGCGAATACGCCCGGAAAAATGGACAAAGTGGTAAAGCCCTCGGGCTGATTTTTGCCCTCATATTTTTCCTCGTCTTTTTTCTCTTCTCCCGCAGAAACGGCGGCAAAGGCGGCATGACCATCGGCGGTCCGGGAATATTTTTCTGGGGTGGAGGCTTTGGTGGCGGTGGAAGCAGCTTTGGTGGAGGCGGCGGTGGCTTTGGTGGAGGTGGTTTCGGCGGCGGCGGCGGCGGCTTTGGCGGAGGTGGCGCAGGAGGAAGTTGGTAGGCTCATTTTAGCCCACGATTTAAATCGTGGGCTA
>DATHOL010000093.1:0-2102 GCA_035484895.1 Bacteroidia bacterium
AAATGGACGGCTATGAAACGATGAAGCAGATACGAAAAGACAAGGCAAATGATGATATAACTATAATTGCGGTTACTGCGAAGGCAATGAAAGGAGACCGGCAAAAATGTATAGAATCGGGGGCTTCAGACTATATAACAAAGCCTGTTAACGTGGAACAATTATTAACACTGATACGTGTTTGGGTCAGTTAGTTTATATGTGTATTTAGAAAATGGATTGATGACCCTGAATTATGAGTGCGGAAAAAGCTATTAACATATTATTGGTAGATGACAGAAAGGAGGACCTGCTTTCTATGGAAGTAATATTGGGAGATCCCAAATATACTTTTTATAAAGCAGCTTCGGGCCGTGAAGCGTTACGATTATTACTGAAAGAAAAGGATTTTGCCATAATCCTGATTGATGTGCAGATGCCTCAGTTGAATGGATATGAAACTACCACGCTGATTCGTGAAAGTGAAAACTTAAAGCACATCCCCATTATTTTCCTTACCGCTAATAACGACAAGCCTAATCATGTTTTTGAAGGATACCAGGCAGGCGCTGTAGACTATATGATAAAACCTGTGATACCGGAAATATTGCGGGCAAAAGTATCGGTATTTGCTGATTTGTATAGAAAAACAAAAGAGCTGCAAATTCAAAAGCAGGAATTGGAGCTGCGCACAGCAGAACTTGTCAGGAGCAACAGGGATCTTGAAAAATTTGCTTATGTGGCTTCACATGATATGCAAGAGCCATTACGAACCATTATAAGCTATATAGAGTTAATTGAGAAAAAACTGGCGCCCGTCTCTGCGGGTGGAGGAGAGGAGGTAGATGAAGATCTGCAAAAATATATGGACTTTGTAGTTGATGCAGGTTATAGAATGCGTGAACTTATTACCGGCTTACTTGAGTACTCTCAGGTGGACAGGGATTCAAAACCGTCGGACAAAATAAACTGTGAAGATGTTTTAAATGACGTGATAGAGAACTTGCATAGTAGTATTGAGGATAGTAAAGCAGTTATTCAGCATGATTCGTTACCGCAAATTAATGCCAACTATATGCGGATGGTTCAATTATTTCAAAATCTGATTAGTAATTCTATTAAATTTAAAAGAGATATTCCGCTAACGGTCAATATTTCTTGCCGGAAAAAAGAAGGCAATTATCTTTTTTCCATAGAGGATAATGGAATTGGAATAAAGCCGGACTATAATGAAAAAATCTTCGAACTATTTAAACGCCTGCATCCGATAGGGGAATATATAGGGGCAGGAATAGGGTTGGCTATTTGCAAAAAAATAGTAGAAAGGCACAATGGAAAAATATGGGTAGAATCTCTGCCGGATAAAGGAAGTACATTTTTTTTCACCATTCCACACGAATAAGGATATCATTTATCCAGGCATATTTATTTCACTTTTAACCTGTTAAATGGGGCATTCACCGAATAAAGTGGAATTCGGGGATGAATGTGGCATAACTTTATATAAAATACAGAGTTATGGAAACGCAAAGTAAGTATTCGGTTTTTTTGGTTGATGATGATACTATGTATCTGGCATCGTTAAAGAATAGTTTACAGCAACAGTTCGGGTCATTGTTAAAAATTTTTGAGTATAAATCAGGAGAAGAGTGTATTGAGCATGTTGATGAAACTACTGATATTGTCATTCTTGATTATTATTTGAATGACGGGAAGAACCCCGTGGCAATGGATGGCATGAAGGTGCTAAAGGAAATTAAAGCCATTTCAAAAGATATTGTAGTAATAATGATTTCGGGCCAGGATAAGCTTCAGGTTGCGTTGGATTCTATTAAAAATGGAGCCAGTGATTATATAGCAAAAACAGAAAGCGCATTTATTATTATACAAAATACCTTGAAAAATGCTATTGAAAGCATAAAGTCCGCACGGGAAAATAATAAGTTTTTTAAATGGAACATTACCTTGGCAATAATAATTGTTGCAATAATATTAGTAGATGTTATCTGGTACTATAGTTATCATTATGTGTTTTAAAGTATCTCTTGCCGTTTTATTTCTATTTAAATGACAAAATGAGGCAGTGAAATTATTAGCCGTAAGTTATAACTTATAGCTATTTT
>DATHOL010000094.1:0-6842 GCA_035484895.1 Bacteroidia bacterium
GGTAGCGGTGAGTATGCAATGGCATGGGTATATTTTTTGTCCTCGCAATCAACAATAAGGTATCCCTCAGAGGTAAGCCCGCAGCCTTTATTAATCTGGATGGTTTTAATTCCGGAGGCCGCCGTTGCATCCTTTTCCACCACAAGGTTAAACCCGCACACTATGCCGGCTCCCAATAGTTTATTACGGGTCCAGCGGCTCTGCTTGTCCAGGTAAAAGAATTGCTGGTTGAGGTCATCACTTGTCAGCACCTGGTCGGGCTGAAAGAAAATGTATTCGTTACTCTTCAATTTTGTCATGGTTACTGAGTATTGGTTGTTCCTAATATTGTTTTTCCGAGTATTACCGGGTTGGTTTCACTTTCAGCGCAATCGTGCAGTGTAGCAACGGGGTATTCGCTATGCAGTGTTTGAAGCACATCGAGTAAGTTATTATTGGCATCGGCAAGAAATGCAAAAGCTGAATCGTTAGGGTTTGAATAATACAAAGCCATCGCATTTATCCAGATATTGTACAGTATTTCAAATTTCAACATGGCATCCTGATTAATCCAGCAAACCTTAAGCATGCAATGGGCAGGGGCTTCCGTGCGCGCCAGGTTCTCAAAATAAGCCCGGAATGCCATATTGTTGAAATGGGAATTCCAATAGGGCATCACCACGGAAATCCGGAATGAATACGGGTCTTCATTTCCGCAATCCTTACAATCTTTTTCCAGGCACACATCGGCAAGGTTGAATTCAGGATCACTTGCACTTCTCGGACGTAATAGTATATGCTCAATTAAATACATTCCTTCGGTGGAACAATCTGCCTGCAGGGTGGCTGCCGGAATAAGCGCCACAAGTTTTGTGTATAACTTACTTATTTCATTAGCCGTTGCTGTATAAGGAGTGCCATCAATCGTTAGGGTTGCCGAATATGAATTTGTGCTTCCTGAAGGGGTTATTGTAACCTGCAAGCTTGCATCGGTCAAACCGAAACAGCGCAGGAACCTCCTTGTGAAACTCGGAACACCTGTTGGCGAATCACTAAAACCTCCCAACAGACACAATTTCTTTTCGAGTCCTGAAACATTATCAGTGTTCCATAGTTTTGTAATGTCAAGGTTGAAATGCTGGTCCGTAGGGCAGTAATTGTACCCTTTAGCCCGCTTGTAACTCATATCGGGATAATTCTGCAAAAACTCAATTTTGTTTTTTATCAGGTCGGCAGAGTCAATTTCGGTTTGTTCCTGTGTTGCCGGGTTTAATGAATATATCAGAAAAACATAATCATTGAATGATTCTGAGAAACGTGCCATCAGGTGCTCGAGGAAACGGTTACGGCGGTCAACAAATGTTTCATTGGTTTCATATAATTTCTCCCAGGCGGTTGCGGGGCTTACTGTGGAATCTTGCGATGAAATAACATCTCTTACAAATGCAGTTTCAACAGGAGAGCCGTTCTTGAGGTATATTGAATCAAAATCTTTGAACTCATTAACAAACTGAGCGTAATAGGTTTGTTTGATAGCGTCTGTGGAAAAAAGTTGTTCTGCATTTTTCAATTGACTGAAAAAATCCGCTAACAACTGGTCGTAGAATAGCAAATATGCTTTCAGTTGGCGTGCCTGCGCTTTTCTGGCCACAGTTTCGGCAGCAGTTAATGTATTATTGCCTATTGCATAAACTTGCGGAAAAAGATATTGAATGGACGTGTATTCATCCAGTTCGGTATAATCGCCTGTAGGGACGGGTAAATCAACGGCAGTGCTTTTTAATTTATTGCTCTGTTGTTGCGATAAAAGTTGTTCATAAAGTTCATTGGTTGCAGCTTCGTTAGCGAAAAACGGGATACCGTTTTTATAGATGGTTATTTTAGAGTGTTCTTGCGACAATACCGGTTTATACCATGGCGAAACAGTAAGACACCAAGCCTGATTTTTTCCAACCTGAAGGTTGGTGTCTTCATTATAGGCGCTCATTAAAAAGTTACGCACTCCCGAAACTCCCTCCACCTGCATAATGAGTGAGATCAGTTCTGAAGCGTAAATTGTAGAAGTAAGTTGCGATTTGTCAAGTTCATCCGTATCAATAAATCCATGGTGTAATCGCGGCCCCTCGAAAATCTCATCCATGGTTTTACCCTTTGCCGTCATATCTCCGAGCAGGTAAAAATTTACGGGCGGCTCAAGGTAATTGGTTATGGCCAGGTAAACATTGGCTAATACGCTCTCTACATCCGAATCGGGCGTTACGTCAAGATTGAAACAGAAACCTATATCTTCATCGTTAATTGTATTCAGGCTTACAAAATCTTCGCACAAATTACGGTGCGCCAATAATTTTTTACGTGCCACTTTTACAATATTCTGCGCTTCCTGAATCTTTCGAACATAATTGGCAACAATCTGTCCGAGAATGCCGGGCTCATGGTTCAATAAATCGGAAATTGAAAAACCAGATGGATTGATTCCAAGGGTAACAGCCCCGATAATTTTAACCGATGATGAAATTTTGATAGTCAGGGTACCGGAGGAAAAAGTAAATGTGACTCCGGCATAATCCGATGGAGACAATAGTGAGGTAGCCAGTAGAAAGGGGTTAGCCTTACTCCATTTTGGAAAGGATACTACGAAATTTACCGGCGCACTATAGGTAGTGGAATAAATATTAACTTCAATATCTCCGTTATTCAAATCGCCTAATTGAGGATCAGTCTCCAGGTCAAGCAGCACATTGTATAGTCCTTGTAAGTACACCGATTCGTCTGTATCATAAACTGGTGTATAGCTAAGTATGCTTTTTTTACAATCGGCATAAATAGGTGGTTCGGCAGATAAATTATTGGCAGAATTAGCGCAAAAGAAGAGCCATGCATTTTGTACACCCTGGATATCAATAAGCATTTTGCGGTAATCATCAATATTCAGGGGAGATTGGGTAAGAATCTTTTTTGCCGTGAAGAATGTTTGTGAGCCGGGTATGCTTCCATCTGAAGATGCCAGCAGATCCCGCATTGGCAGGGAGGTGCGATAACCAAGTTCCGTAATTGCATAGCAAAGAGCTTCCAGGATGGTAATTCCCGGATCGTGTTCATTGTAATCTGTCCATAAGCTGCTGCTTAGGTTTTGGATATATTCCAAACCTTTACTGCGCAAGGCAGCAAAGTCTTCATCCGTTTTAAGGCCGGGTTTTTTTAATATGTAATTATCGTTAGCCATTGCATGAACAATCTGCGGGTGAGTGAATAGTATTGCCAAGCGGGGGTATTCCCGGTAAATAGTATGGAACCAATATAGACCGTGCGGTACTTGCTACGGCTACCTCAACATCTTTCAGATATTTTACAAACCCGTCTTCGGTATATTTCCATTGGTTCATTTTAAAGCAGGTAACATAATCCACGTATTTTTGTTTTTGCACAAATTCAAGTACAGCCGATTTTTCAATGGAACCTCCGAATTCAATATCACTTGTTTTAGAACCTGCTGCCCAAGGCATTAAAAAATTCATAATGTCAGTGTTCAGTTGGCCGGTATAAAAGTTCACATCATAATCCGGTTTAAAGCTTACATCAAATTCAAACTCTATGCCTTCAAACAGCGGGTTTTCGACATGCAGTGTAACAAACGGACTGGTTAGCGGAGTTAGAAATTTAAAAATATCTTCAAGTAAACCTTTATTGGTAAATGGCAAAAACTTATCGGCGCCGGTAAGCAATGTAAGGTCAGGTATTGTAACAATCATTACATGTCCGGGTTTCAATTCACTGTATGCCTGTGTATCGGTATCAAGCATGGAATGGTTCAGGCATTTCACCTTGTGTATTTGCTGAAAGTTTTGCAAAACCAATCTCTCATAATCCCATGCGGTAACTGCACGGTTTTTGTGTCTTAACCGTTCGCTTACTCGTTGTTCAAATAGATTGCCCGTCTCATGTAGCATCCCGCCAAAGGAAGGGTAGGGCTGGCTCACTTGCTTTATTGAACCATCAGGTACAACAAGTTTACTGATAGTGCCGGCATCAATATTTCCTAAAAACTCAATACCATTTGGAATATCCTGCACTAACTCAGCTTTAGCAGCATTGGGTGTTATTGAAATTATTCTGCAAATGGCATCTATATTCTTTTGAACTACAGCTTTTACCCAAACAAGACCTGAAGCTGCGCGCGTGTTATTGAGAGTTTCGTCGCCGGGAAGCGGGAAAACCACAAGCCCGGATTTCGAAAACTTGTTGGTATCATCTACAATATGATCATCCAGCGATATCCAGTTGTTGTTTGACAGATAGTACCAATCCACATTTGTCACATCTTTCAATGGATTGGAACTCCCTTCCGAAACTTCAAAAAGTATTGAATGGGTTTCACCCGGCAGGGCGCCTGTTAATCCAATCCATAGTTCACCGCCATTGTTTGTACTGTTTGCTTTACCCGTATCCAGCACGTTTTTATCGTTGTCCAAATTAAACACAGGCAAAAAGTGCATATTATTATCAGGTTCATTTAAATCGCTGTCATTAAGAGCCAGGAATAAGTAGGGATGCATTTCACGGAAACCAAAAGGTTCAATATGATAGAAAAATTGCTGCCTGTTGGCGAATGCGCTGCCACGTTCATCAAACATGATCATCACTCCGGTTGAATAATCTAATGTGATGGAGCGTATGGTTGGTGCAGCAGAAGGTAAAGGTGCTGACGCTGTAATTATATAATTTTGAGGATTGTTCGGATCTGGGGCTATTGATGGTTTGGGCTGGTTTGCAAGGTTTGTTGTCAAACTTAAATCCAGTTGGTTGGTTAACCTGATGAACCCATTTTCAGAATTTGCGTCGTAAGGGGTATTCGGCGTATAATCACTATCCTTGATTACAGGTGTATTTAACAAGGATGTAGAAATCATATTAAGAGTTATGTCCGTATTAAATTCATCAGCTGAACCTAAGGAAACGTATGGATATCCCAGCCCGGAATTATTTGGGGCAGCTAAATTTAATTGAATAGGATTACCCGTTGAATTTTTCATGCCTTGCCATCTTCCATCGGCAAGCAAATCAACAGTAACCAGTGATGAATCGGAACCTGGCATGGATGATGCACCTGTTATAGAGCCTACCGAAGGATTGGAATAAGGGAAATATAGATCGAAATGTACAGTCAGCCCCAATTCAGGTTTTTGAAAAATTTCTTTACATCCGATAATGAGAGAACCATTCCCGATATCGTTATAAGAGCCAAAGGGTTTAAATGGTTTTGACGGATCCACCTTTCCATCGTCATTCTGTAAGGATAAGTTCTTTAATCCGAAAGCGTCTACATCAAATTCAATAGATTTTATGGTATATTGTTTTAGTACGCTGTAAAAATTCATATCCTTCAGCAATACTTGAACCATAGGCAAATTCTGCGGCCAGTTTCCGCCGTGTATTTTTTGCGAGTACGGAACTATGGGCGGGGCGCTTGCGCTGATGTTGATATTAACTGTAAGTTGATTTTGATATATCTCTACTGAATAGGTATCGGTATCCATGGGATATTTTCCGGCATCAAACCAATTTTTATTGCCTGTGAATTGGGCGCTGAATATATCGTTAAGGTTATAGCTGTCCTGATCAATATTGGTAATTGTTTCGTTAAAATTTAAAATGATGGTGATGCTCCTGCCGCCTTCATTAAGGTAAAGCAGATTCGATGCCATTGCAAAGCCAACAGCAGGCGTGCCGGTAATAAATGTGTCATTATTTAAATCGCCAAACGGATACCAGGAATTGTCGGGGTTAGTTATTTTACCACCTGCCCCATCGGAGGAATTTGATACCGGTTCGGAAAGCAATATTTTAGTTCCGCCGGGTGGAATATTGGTCCCGGTTGGGTTACTATTCTTTAACAGTAACAGCGATTGTAAATTTTGCACCGATGCCTGGTTAACTACAATATCGTCGGTTAAAGCATAAGAGATACTGTTACCTTTTGAGTCTTTTCCCGCATTCAGTTTTGTACCTTCCGGTAAAAGGTGTTGAGGAAGATTTTTCTGGAGCGTAAATGCGACATGGACATCATCGGGCTTGCCATTAGCAGGTTTTAACTGTAATACATCTTTATAATAAAACGCTAAATGTCGTCCGGTATATTCATTCAAGTGTTCCTGTGCCGACTTGAATAATTGGAGAAACGCGAGATAAAGCGCATAATGCGGTGCGTGATTAGGGTCGTTAGAAATTATTTCGTGTAAATATGTTTTTCTGGTGCGTTCCGCAATAAACGCCATTCCGTTTAGAAATTCATTTATCGTGTCGGTAAATACACTGCTTGAAGATATTTGAATACAGGCTGCAGCATTTACTGGTGGCGGGGCAGGGGGCGGACTAAAACTAATTACCGAAAGCGGGTTGGGGTTAGGAATGGTTACCTGATTCCATGTTCCGCCGAGTAAAGCGGTACAATTATTAACAAGGAGAAACGGGTCAATAATCAGTTGAGGGTCTTTTGTTGTGGCAGTAGTGAAATAGCTCCCAAAATCATTGTTTAAAACAGCTATATAGTAATTGGAAAGATAAGCAAGCGGGGTAGCCAGTTTAGAGCCTATAGATATATTCAGAAATTGATAAAAATCGGAGTCAACGGGAAGGCTGGTGAATACTTCGTTCAATGCGAAAGCAAGCGAGGAGAGGAAGTCGAAGACAGCTTTAAAATAATCTGTCGGACTCAGAGTACTCCCCGAAGGAATTGCTTTAATATTGGCATAAAGGTTTTTTATATACGTGAAATAATCATCGGTATTGTAAGCGGCAATAGTGGCTATCGGAATAGCAATGTCATTCGACATGAATGCTTGCCAGTCACCCGAAATCGTATT
>DATHOL010000095.1:0-3536 GCA_035484895.1 Bacteroidia bacterium
TACTATGCTTCGCATTTTCTATACGGTCATTTCATTACTTTTGTTTCCATAGGTTAAGCTTAAATTATTATTGAATGGCAATAAAACGGGTAGATATTGATGAAATGCTTCGAACCAAGGCTCCACGTCCCTATAAATTCATTCCCCGCTTTTTCATTAACTATGTAAAAAGGGTAGTTCATGAAAACGATATTAACGATTTTCTAGCAAAGAATGGAGAAAAAAAAGGATTGGATTTTATTAATGCGTCAATTGAGCTTTTAGGTGCAGACATACAGATTAAGGGGCTGGAAAACATACCTAAAACGGGTGGATATATTTTTGCTTCAAACCATCCGCTTGGCGGGCTGGACGGGCTTGCGGTTATATACTCCATTGCCAAAGTACGGACTGACATCAAGTTCTTTGTGAATGAATTGCTATTGTCGTTGCAGCAACTGGATAATATACTGGTGCCCGTAAATATTAACGGTAACAGTACCCGCCTAATGCTTGAAAAAGTAGATGAGATCTATTCTTCGGAAATGGCAATTCCTATCTTCCCTGCAGGTTTAGTATCCCGGAAATTTGGAAAGAATGAAATAAAAGACCTAAACTGGAAGAAAAGTTTTATTACGAAAGCAAAACATTATCATAAAGACATCGTTCCTATATATATTGAAGGAAGAAATTCACGGTTTTTTTACAATTTTGCATCATTCAGGAAGAAAATTGGGATAAAAATAAACCTTGAAATGTTTTTTCTGGTAGATGAAATGTTTGGACATAAAGATAAAAAAGTGATTCTGCATTTCGGAAAACCGGTATCCTGGAAAGTATTTGATAAAAGCCACAACGATGCTGAATGGGCAAATATTTTCCGCGATGAACTTTATAAAAAGAAAGGACAGATTATTAATGAAACTCTGCTTGTACCTAAAAATGTAACTTAGCACTTGCAATGCAACCCATAATTCCTCCTATACCCGGCGACATACTCGCATCAGAACTTACAAGAGATAAGTTTGTGCGCCGCACCAATTATGGCAAAAACGAAATTTATGTGGTTACATACCATAATTCACCCAAGGTTGTAAAAGAAATAGGAAGGCTCAGGGAACTTACTTTCCGCTATGCAGGTGGCGGCACTGGCAAAGCCTATGATTTGGACGAGTTCGATACCAATGAAACCCCCTACCGACAACTTATCGTTTGGAATCCGGAGGAAAAGGAAATTGTAGGTTCATACAGGTATATGCGCTGCAAGGATGCCCATGTGAAAAAAGGCATCATCCAGCTTGCCACTACCGAATTATTTGAGTTCAGCAACAAGTTTGTAAAAGACTACCTGCCATATACTATAGAATTGGGACGTTCATTTGTTTGCCCGCAATACCAGCCCTCGGCGGAAAACCGCAAAGGATTGTTTTCGCTCGATAATTTGTGGGATGGATTAGGCGCAATTGTAGTCGATAATCCGGATATGAAATATTTTTTTGGAAAAGTAACCATGTACCGCGATTTCAATCTGAAAGCAAGAGACAGGATACTTTACTTTATGCAATATTACTTCCCCGATAAAGACAAACTGGTAATTCCTATTGAAGAACTCGAGTCTAATTACAGCGTCGGAACATTTGCAAAACGACTCAAAGGGAAAGATTATAAAGAAGGCCACGCAATCCTTAACCAGGAAGTGAGGACTTTAGGAGAAAATATACCACCGCTTATAAATGCTTATATGAACCTTTCGCCTACCATGCGCATGTTTGGCACCTGCCTGAACCCGGAGTTTGGCGATGTGGAAGAAACCGGAATACTATTGACTATCCCCGATATATACCCGAGTAAGAAAGAACGACACGTTGACACTTACTCCAAACAAAAACGGACTAACCACGTGAAAGCGGTATAAAACAGATATAAGAGATGAGATATAAGAGATAAGCCGAAAGGTATATCCCTCCTCATCACTTATCTCTTATATCCCATCTCTACTCTTTTACTTAACTTTGCACCGTGAAAACATTTGAAATTCCTGAGTTTTACAACAGCCCTATATTATCAAGGGTAAAAGATTTCCGTTCCGCAAAGGATCCTAAGAAAAAAGATTTCTCCCCTACCCTGCTTGATTTTGGCAATGTGCGATTTCTGCTTGCCCGTCATTTTGGTTTTTGCTATGGAGTGCAAAATGCCATAGAATTATCTTTCCGCGCGGTAAAAGAAAATCCGGATAAACGGATATTCCTGCTCAGCCAGATGATTCACAACCCGGAAGTGAATTCGAATTTGCAAGACAGAGGTGTGAAATTCCTGATGGATACAGACGGAAAAATCCTGACGCCTTTTTCTGAACTAACCAAAGAAGACGTTGTAATTATACCAGCCTTCGGCACCACACTCACCATCAGCAAACAACTGGCCGATATTGGCATTGAAATACAAACTTACGATACCACTTGCCCTTTTGTTCACCGCGTTTGGAACAAAGCAGAAAAACTTGGCAGCGATAATTATACTGTAATTATTCACGGCAGGCCGGGACATGAAGAAACCCGCGCTACCTTCTCTCATAGCTCTGCAAGCAGTCCTTCATTGATTGTGAAAGACAAAAAAGAAACCCAACTGCTCGGCGATTTTATTCTCGGGAAAATAAGCCTGGAGAAATTTGAAGAATTTTTCAAAGGAAGATATTCCGCTACATTCAACCCGCAAACCAGTTTGGAAAGGCTTGGCGTAATTAACCAAACTACCATGCTGGCAGCCGAAACACAAGACATTGCCAATTATTTAAAACAGGTTATGGTGGAAAAATTCGGCGCTGATAATATTCAAAAACATTTTGCCGATACCCGCGATACCCTTTGTTATGCAACCAACGAAAACCAAGATGCAACGCAGCAGCTATTAATGCAGGAAGCTGATATTGCTATTGTAGTGGGCGGTTACAACAGTTCCAACACACAACACATAGTAGAGTTGTGCGAGCAAAAATTCAAAACATTTTTCATTTCATCGGTAAAAGAAATTGAATCAAAGGATAAGATAAACTATTTCGATGTTCATTCGGAAGAACGCAAAACAGGACAAAAATTTCTGCCGGATAAAAATCCGTTAACAGTAGTTCTCACAAGCGGTGCTTCCTGCCCCGATGCTATGGTTGAAGAAGTGCTGATGAAGATTCTATCTTTTTTTGAAAAGAATAAAACGGTTGATGAGGCAATGGCTTCGCTGAATTAATTTTACATCCTCTCTTTCGCCCATCCCACCGCAATTTCCAACTGCTGCTCCTGTGTTAAATTAGAATTATCCAGCACAAGTGCATCATCTGCCTGGCGTAGGGGGCTTTCTTTTCGGGTGGTATCGTCCACATCGCGCTGGTGAATATTCTTGCGTACTTCTTCTTCACTTACTGAAGCGCCTTTGCTTTCCATTTCCAGTTTGCGGCGTTGTATGCGCACATTTTCATCAGCGGTCATAAATATTTTTAGTTCAGCATGAGGAAAAACCGTTGTACCAATATCCCTGCCATCCATCACAACGCCACCTTGCTGGCC
>DATHOL010000096.1:0-15379 GCA_035484895.1 Bacteroidia bacterium
ACAGTTGGAGTCATAGGCGCACCGCCCATTTTTATATCTCTGATTGCTTCAACGATTTTTAAAGAGGGTGTGCGTTTCAACAAATATCCGGATGCGCCGGACTGCAGGCAATCGAAAATATGTTTGTTATCTTCAAACACGGTAAGCATCATAATTTCCGTTTCCGGATAAGCTGCTTTAATTTTTTTGAGCGCTTCATTTCCCGTGATTCCCGGCATGTCAATATCCATGATAATTACATCCGGCCTTAGGCTTTTTACATCTTCCACCGCATTATTGGCATTGGAAAATGCACCCAACAAACTAAAATCATCTGTTGATTCAATAAGGACTGAAAGCGTTTGAAGCAAGTCAGGATTATCTTCGTAAATTAATATACCTGTTATGTTTTCCATTTTTAAAATATTCCAAATTTATTATCTATTTTCCAATTCATCAAGACACATATTCATGCGTAAGGAAATACTAACCTTACTGTGGTGCCTTCCCCGGGTTTCGTCTCAATAGTTATATTTCCATGCAGATAATATGCCCGTTGCTTCATGTTCTTTAACCCATTGCCGCTGCCATCTATCTGCCCTTCTTTAAATCCGATGCCATTATCAGTTATTTCCATTTCCAAATTTCCACCCACTTGCTTTATAGATATTATTGCGTGCGTACATTTTGAATATTTTACGAGGTTATTCAATGCTTCTTTAAATATGAGATAAAAATTCTTCCGTGTGTCCATCGGCATTTTTATTCTGCCTGTATCATTATTTGCAATAAAATCATAACTGATTTCCCTGGATTCCAGTATTTCGGAAGCATACAACCGGATACGGGCGATCAGGTCATCCATCAGGTCGAATTCGGGGTCAAAAGTCCATACCATGTCGCTTACAGAGTCGAGCGTCTTTTGGGATGTTTCATAAATTTTGGTAAATAATTTTAATGAATCCGCTTCCGACCGGCCCTTTTTTTGCGTTGCCATATCACTTAATATGGATATAGAACTGAGAGAAGAGCCAATATCGTCATGCAGGTCCCTTGCCAACCGTGTCCGCAATCTTTCTTCTCCCAGTTTGCGCCGCATTCTCGGGTAGTAAACCAGATATCCCAGCGCAAAAGTGGCAATTCCGCAAAGCAGCAGAAACCACCATGTTTTCCAGTAAGGGGTGGCAATGTGCAAAAGTATAGGATAAGGTGTTTCAACCCAGCTTCCGTCGCTGGCCTGAACCTTTAACCTTAAGGCATAATTTCCACCCGGTAAATTTGTATATTCTGCATACCGCCGGCTTCCGCAATAATTCCAGTCTTCATCCAGCCCTTCTAATTTATAAGCGAATTTATCCGCTGCATTATTAATAAAATCAAATGCAGAAAATGTAAAAGAAATTATCCGGTCTTTATACCCCAGGAATATCTTCTTCGATAAGTCACAATTGTAGTCCTTATTATTTACCTGTATGGAGGTAAACCCCGGGAAAATATCAATATTCTTCTGCAAAAGTGAAGAAGGATTAAGATATTGAATGCAAGTATTGCTGGTTAAAAGCAATATGCCGGAATGTGTAATGCATCCTGAAAAAAAGAGGTCGGATAAAAGGCCGTTGACTTTAAAATAATTCCGGATTTTTTTTGTGGATTTATCAAAACATGAAAGCCCTTTTTTAGTAGGCAGCCACAAATAATTATTTTCCCACGGAATTATTTTTACCACATTGTCGTTTGCCAATCCATTGTCTACTGTATAGTCTTCCATCTTTCCTGCGAGCGTATTGAACTCCAATATACCCTTTCGTGATGTGGCTATATATACTATATTACTTGTGTCACAAAAAATATCATTCACGTACCCCAATGGCTTGGTGTCTGTATTAATAGCCCATGCCTGGTTCCAGTTTACGTTTCCTGAAAGCGGATTAATCATGCAAAATCCATCTTCACGGGTACCTGCCCATACATTTCCTTTTAAATCCAGCGTGAGGCAAATAATATTGATTGGATTAACCGGAGCATTCGTTACGTTTATTTCTCCCGGAAATAAATAATGCGTGGCCCGTTTGGTTAAAGGGTCATATTTATATACTCCGTTTTGCCATGTTCCAAACCATAAGGAGCCTTTCTTATCCTTTAAAATTGATGTTATGGTTAATTGTTGCAGAACTTGAAGTGACGAGGGAAGCGCCGGAGGATTTTCCAGTACTTTAGTTGCACTATTATATAGTTCAATTCCGTTTTCAGTACCAATTATTACGCTATCACCTGCCGGATAAATACACCAAATAGAATTTTCTATACTAAGCGGTTTTACTTCATCGTTTAACGTCAAAGGAGTATTCTCCTTATTTAAAGAACCATAAGAAGCCACCTGGTTATTGAAAGTTTCTACCCATAAATTTCCTTTGTCATCATTGGATATTTGAGCAGCGCTTCCTGTAAATATGGCAGAGTCATGCATGGAAGGTGGTTCTATTGCCTGAAATTTCAGTTGCCTGGAATTAAAATAATTTACCCCGCTTGCTGTTCCAATCCAAACTGTTTGTTGCTTGTCAGTGCATATAGTTAAAACTCCATTATTTGAAATGGATAGTGGATTAAGATTACTATGTGTAAATTTTTCGATTTTACCGCTGTGCGTATTCAGTAAAAATAAACCCATGCCTATATATCCGCTTCCACCAATAGATATCTCCCCTACTACCACTATTGAATCATTTAACATTTGGATGGCATGAGCGTCATTATGCGAATCCATTGTAACAGGATTTAGTGTATCGAAGACATATTGCTTTAATGAAAGCGTCCGGGAATCCACTGCAAAAACTTCCGCTTTTAAGCGGCTCCCAATCCATAGCTGCCTGTCTTTTCCAATACAAATGGAAGAAACCCGGATTTTTTGCATTTCAGGATTGGCGTTTTTTGCATCCGTAAAGGAAAGCCCTTCATTGTCCGAATACTCGAGCGTGCTGTCAAATGCTACGAATAGCCTTCCTTCCCCCGTTGAAACAATCCCCCGAATGTATCTCGTTTTATTACTATCGGAGGCTATTTTAACATTGGTACATTTCCCCGAAATCAAATTTATTTTATAAAGCCCCGTATAGGTGCCTACCCATAACATGCCACTTTTGTCTGCATGAATGGCAGTAACACAATTATTCCGTTTCGATTTTGACCATTTGTCAAAGTAATAATTGGTGAATTTATTTGTAACGGGGCTCAAACAGCTTAACCCGTATGCTGTTCCGATCCACATTTTATGGGATTTATCTTCGCAAAGACTGATAATTTCATTATCAGCAAGCGAATTTGAATCATCATTTTTGTGCAAATAGCGTTCACAGGAATTTCCGTCGTAACGGTATAACCCATCCGATACCGAACCCAACCATATATACCCTGTGCTGTCCTGCAGAATAGAACATACCTCATCATCGGACAATCCGCCTTCTACATTCAGATGGTTGAAATATACTTCATTCTGGGCAAATAATGAATTTGCAAACACCACGAAAAAAATAAAGAAGGAGTAAAATCTTAACATCATAAATAGGCCATAGAAAGGAGTTGAAACCCGGAAACTGCAAGTATCAAATGCGAAACTACCAAATAACACCCACAAACAGGCTGAAAAATCCGGAAAATCGTTGCCTTGACACATCAATATGTGACTTGGCAGTTAGCCAATGTTGGCAGAGCTTTGCGGGGTAATTATCCGGAAAAATCAACTAAAAGCAAACCCAACCCAACATTTTATAAAAGGAGTCCGTTATTATATCTGAATGATAGTTATAATATATTAAATTAAAAATTATGAAAAAGATTTTACGCACTCAATTGTTTTTTATCATGTTGCTTCCGGTTACGCTTATGGCCCAATGGAGCAACCCTGTAAACATATCTCCCAATGCAATGAATGCATCAATGAATGAAAATATGGGCCCTTGCATGGCTTCCAGCCATGATACACTACATGTAATATGGAGCGATCATCGCACACACGGATATGCCATTTATTATATACGCTCCATCGACTCGGGTAATACATGGAGCACAGCCGTTGCCATAACAGATACGATGGGATATGCCAGTATGCCATCATTAGCGGTAAACGGCAGAAACATTCATGTCGTGTGGTGGGATACTTTACTTGGAATTGCCTGTTCATACTATGAACATTCTTTAGATGGAGGTAATACCTGGGGTGGAAAACTTTGTATTGACAGTAATACGGATTATTGGCCCGGTGTTGCAGTATCTGGGGCAACGGTTCTTATTTCAATAGATAAAAAACCGGCGTTGCGAACAACAGTGTTTATGACTAAATCAATAAATAATGGCAATAGTTTTGGGGCAGAACAACAGATTTCAACACCTATATCGGGAACCGGGCGCTCAGAAGACCAAGGTATGGCAACCGATGGTAAATATATTCACATGTGTTGGAATGACAACAGGGATCATCCGCTAAACCCCAGAGTATTGGAAACTTATTACCGTCGTTCCAAAGATATGGGAGCAACATGGGAAACTGAAGTAGACCTAACAGACACAACTTCGTATTCACCTATGGTTTTTCTGGATAGCGCCCATGTTGACGTAGCATTTGGTTTTGGCAACATAGGAAATGCATGGTTAAGCCAATCTGATGATTCCGGAAACATCAGGGGTTCAAACTTCCGGGTTACTACGAATAGCAACCCAAATGAGAGCGAAGCTTATCCTTTTCTTGTTCATGACGGATTAAATATTTATATGGTTTCGCACATATTTCCTACTATTCCCTGGGGCGAATGGTATACTCAATCTTCCGATGGAGGAATAACATGGTCACCCCAAATTTTACTTGGGTCCTGTAGCGGAACTGCATTTATAACCCTCACATGCCCATTGCTAAATGTGGTATGGCCTGATAATGGCATTATATATTACACACGCAATCCAACAGGAGGCTTATCGTGTTCAACCACTACAGGCATTGCAAATACAAAACATAACGATACCGGTATATCGGTATTTCCGAATCCCGCATCAACTACAGCCATTATCAATTTTGGTGAAGGCGGTATTCACACCATTGAATTGTATGATGTAACAGGAAGAAAATTATCTCGCTCTACCTGCACAGAAACTGAGTTTAAATTTTCTTGCAGCGAGCTGTCTGCGGGAATATATTTCATAAAAGTGACTCATAATAATTCTAACAGTATCATTAAATTCCTGAAACAATAATCTTTTAACCATAACACAATCATGTATAAAACGGGTGAAGATTCTTTGCCCGTTTTTATACATTCTAAAAAATAAACAAATGAAAAATTATTATAGCAGCAAAGCATTGGGTCTATTGTTTTTTTTAATAGCCACAAAGGTTGGTGCGCAAAACATAGCAATTAATACAAGCGGAGCCACACCGGTAAATACTTCTGTTTTGCTCGACCTCAGCAATAACCTTACAAATGGAACAACAGGTTTTCTGGCTCCTTATGCGGCCCTTACAGCCACCAATAGCGGCGGGCCGATTGCTGCTCCTTCCCCCGGATTAATTGTTTACAATACCGCAACGGCAGGCGCATCCCCTACAAATGTTATTCCCGGTTACTATTATTGGGATGGCGCAAAATGGCAGCTTCTTATGACAGGTTCGGGAAGTACAACGCTTGCCTGGTCAATTTTAGGAAATACGGGAACCAATCCCCTGAATAATTTTGTCGGCACTTCAGACCCGCAGGATTTAGTACTGAAAACAAACAGTACGGAAGGGTTACGAATAACATCTGTTGTAGGCCCTGCCCACCCAAGAATTGGAATTAATGATGCCGTACCGGCTGCAATAGGCAGCGCCATGGTTGAAATAAAGGGTACTGATGCAAGCCAATACGGCCCGCATGTTCAATACCTTACCGCAGCAGATGCGTATCCCGTTTCACAAATCTTAAACTGGTCGCATGATAATATATCTATCAATTTCGATTCCTATTGGGATGGCCCTGCAAGCCAATGGAGATCCTCTTCAACTTCTACACCTGCATACCAGGTTTTAAAATATACCGCCAAATTCTGGATTCGATATGCAGCAGCACTTCCTGTAGGCACAGGCCCCGAAAACTGGTTACCAGGTTTTGTAATGACCGGAACAGGCCTTATCGGAATGGGTACCTCAACCCCGGAAGAAAATTTAACCGTGAATGCCGGATTAAATATTGACGAATTAAATTTGGATAATGGCACTTTACTTGCCGCACCTAATTATGGGCTTACATTTGGCATAGCCAGCGGAGAAGGTATCGGATCGCAACGTACAGCCGGAGCAAAACAACATGGGTTAGATTTTTACACTGCCTCTGCTGAAAGGATGACTATGCTTAACGGCGGGAATATAGGCATATCAAATACCGCACCAACCACCTTGGTGCAAATTGGTAATGCAGCCACAGCCACCGGCAAATTATCGGTTTATTCCCAGGACTTCCAGTTTGGACAAATTCAAATCGGAAACCCTACAGCAAATTCAGAAGCAAGTATGCAGTTTATTAGCGGTGTATCTGCATTTGGTTCGGCAGCAACTTCCAGCGGAGGTAGCGCTTATTCATGGAATATTGGCGCAGGAACTTATTTGCTTGGCGGAACTAAGTTTGTTATTTCCAATGTAGCGGCAGGCGCCATTATGACATTTACATCAGCAGGGCTCGTAGGCATTGGAGCCACAGGCCCAAACAGGGAATTGGAAATTGGAGGAAATGTAAATACGGTAAGAATTGACGGAATAACATCAGCAGGCACTTTTTATTCTGCAACAACTCCGGCAACTGCAACTTCCAGTATCATGTTTGCCAATAATGCCAACGGAGATATTCAGGCCCTTGCACCTTCTGCAACCAACGGCCAGGTTCTTACACAAACTGCCACAGGCCCTGCATGGCAGGCCATGGGCGATTTGAATAATGTTGTTGTTATACTATCCAGTGGAACCTATACACCATCTGCGGGAACAAAGGGCATACTTGTTAAACTGGTGGGTGGCGGCGGCGGTGGCGGCGGTGTTGCTGCTACTGTACATGCCTTAACTGAAGATGCTTTGGCAGCGGGCGGTGGCGGGGCAGGCGGCTATTGTGAATATTATGTTGCCAATGTTGCTGCCTCTTATCCTGTTACTGTGGGTATTGCAGGTACAGGTGGCTTAGCCGGAAACAATGCAGGCACTGTAGGAGGCTCAACCACATTTAGCGGCGTAACAGCAAGCGGAGGTTCAGGTGGAAGCGGATGTGCTGCCGCAACAGGAGTATTTTTTAATTCGGGTGGCGCCGGTGGCGCCGCAGCAGGAGGCACCGTAAACATTCCGGGCGTTGGAGGGGGCAATGGGGTTGTGCTGGTAAATTCAGCTGCATCCGCAACTATTGCCGGTGTAGGTGGCTCGGGGCCTTTAGGCCAGGGTGGTCCTTCTCCATATGTTATTAACAGCACAATTGCGGGAACCAATGGTATCGGCTATGGTGCGGGAGGAAGCGGAGCCGATAGCAATTGGGCAAGTGGAGGAAATAATGGAGCTATCTTTGGTGGGAATGGAGCACCCGGCGTTATTATTGTTTATGAATATAAATAATCAGCTATCGGTTAATTACTCCCTTTGAATTCTTCCTTACTTTTCTATTTCACTTCTGTTAAATACTTCTAAGAAATGAAAAACAGTAAACATACAAAATTTATGTTTGCGGAATATTAAATAATTTTTTTAAAAATATTACACTTTTGGTAACGGAATAAATATACATTTGACAATTACTTCTCGTTAAAGTAGCCTATGATTGATAAAGTTTTCAATGTAATTACTTCTGAAATAAACAATTATTTCAATTCGAAACTCGGCACCAGCACCGAAGGAAGAATTATTGCAAGCAATATATCTGAAGCAGGTAACGGCAATGCAGCCTCTATTGATAATATGGTAGTAATGTCTTTAGTTAATATTGAAGAAGACAGAATTTCAAGGCCACCCGATAATTACAGGCGCAGCGGCCAGCAGATGACAATGGTAAAACCACCCTACTATCTGAATCTATATATTCTTTTCGCCGCCAATTTTGATGTTACAAACTATACCACTGCCCTGCAGAATATTGCATATATAATACAGTTCTTTCAATTTAAAAATGTGTTCACCCGTTTGAATACACCTACGCTTGACCCGGGGCTGAAAGAACTTATATTCGACATGAAAACTTTATCGGTACAAGACCTTAATAATCTATGGGGTGTGCTTGGCTCAAAATACATGCCTTCGGTATTATTTAAAGTACGACTTATTACCATTAGCGAAGAATTTACTGAAGCTTCCGTGCCATTAATAAAAGAGATACAAATAGAGGACACTAATTAGCAGACGAGGTTATGATCGATATAAAAGGCAAGCAATATTTTACATTGGAAATACTTCATCAGTATTATCATGATTCTGTAAGCAGAGATTTCAATATGAGTGCCACCGTATTAACTCAAAGTGTTCTTAACGGCCTGCGAATGGTTTCCAAGCAATATGGTAACCAATTGATAGTAGGGACCGAATTATCTGACAGCGGAACTTCTCCTTTGGTAGTTCCCACAGATGGTAGTTGCCTTACATTCTTATTGACTCTTACTAATTTCAACTTTCTTAACTATACCAATCTGCCGCTGTTAAATAACAATAACAAAATTTACTATTTCACCAACAGGAATTCCACGGCTCAAAACGGAAAATTATTTTTATCGACGGACATTAGTCAATATAATAGCGCTAACACTTACAATGCCGGCGACCTGGTATTATACACCGGGAATATATATCAAGCTATTTTGCCGA
Organism: Bacteroidia bacterium; assembly: GCA_035484895.1. Taxonomy (GTDB): domain Bacteria; phylum Bacteroidota; class Bacteroidia; order JABEUT01; family JABEUT01; genus JABEUT01. Next base: position 8,828 of record DATHOL010000096.1, read on the forward strand.
CTGATTCAGGTTCTCCGCAAATTCCTTCCAGTAACCAGTATTGGATGTTGACGGATGCCAACAGATACGTAAGTTCTTCCGATCAGCTTAACTGGCTTCCTTCCCTATCCACACAACCTTCCGGAGGGTTGACTGATTTTACAGTTATTGTATCAGGATATAATGAAGCTGCGAACGATTATTCAAGGGTTGTTTATTCTCCTGCACCGATAACTATTCCTGCAAATGCTCTTTATTATACTCTCGATCTTTCAGCATTGTCTCCAGGAAAGTATCAATTGGACATTAATGGAAGCACCCAAATGATTTACATTAATGATGAATTGAAGGGACAAAATATTTTTGGCGTTGTAGATATTTATTTTGACTCCACTCTACCGGCCGGATATCCAATGCTTAGTCCCTCAAACCAATTTTTAGCTACTCCTCCCCTTTATACAATTAGCTTTTTAAATCGTTCTACTTTTTGGAATTATATTATGAGAAGCTCGACCGGCGTTATTGCCGATGCAAGATTCTCGGCTGTTCCCTCATTGAATATTACATCCACAAAGCCAATAGCAATTAGCGATACGCCGCAAACATTTCTGCTTAATGTTACTACAGGCAATTTAACGGTACCTGTGCCTAGCGCCAATCGCGACAGTCTTAGTCTTAATTCATCCGGAAACAATTATCCGTATTACTCAACCATCCATTTAAATTATTAACCTAAAAACAAACAACCATGTCACAAATTAATGAATCAGCACTTACAACGCCTGGGGTTTACATAAACGAAATCCCCTCGTTTCCGCCTTCGGTGGCGCAGGTAGCAACTGCTATCCCGGCGTTCATCGGTTATACCCACAGTGCAACCGACTCAAACGGAAACTCACTAACTAACATTCCTACCAAAATCTACTCCCTTAAAGATTATGAGTTGTATTTTGGAACGGCGGAAAATGAAACAGGTATTGCGGTGGCTGTTACAAAAACGACAGACAGCACCACACATGCTCTTACTTCGTTAAAAGCAATTGCAACCAATAGCACGCCATTAAAAAATAACATGTACTATTCCATACGATCGTTCTATGATAATGGAGGCGGCGCATGTTACATTGTTTCTGTGGGGGCGGCTACTCCTACCCTTACTAGTGCAGATGAAACACTCTTACATAACGGCCTTGATGCAATTGAAGCTTATGATGAACCTACTTTAATTGTTTTTCCGGAAGGGCAAGTGATGGATTCAAATACGCATTATTATGATTTAATCACAAAAGCCATCACACAATGTGCGAATCTCCAAAACCGGTTCACTTTAGTAGATGTATATGATGAGACCGTTGGTCATACTACAGATACTAATATGACTAATTTCAGAAGCGGATTTTCTTCAAACAATCCGAATTATGCAGCTGCCTACTACCCTAATCTGAAAACCAATTACAATTATCAGTATCAAGATACAGGGGTGCATGTAACCATTACAACCGACGGTTCTGCTGCTGCTGCTGTTACTTTAGATACGCTTAAAGCAACTGATGGAGCCACCTACAGTGCTTGTTTAAATGCCATTTTACAACTAAGCCCTACCCTGCCGCCTACACCTGCCATGGCCGGTATTTATGCAGCAGTAGATGGAACAAGAGGGGTTTGGAAAGCACCGGCTAATGTTGTTGTTGCCGGGGTTTATGATTTAACCGACAGTGTGACAGAAGCGGAACAGGGAGGAATGAACATTGATGCTAATACAGGTAAATCAGTGAACGCTATCCGTGCATTTTCCGGCAAAGGAATATTAGTTTGGGGTGCCAGAACACTTGATGGCAACAGCAACGACTTCAGGTATGTTTCTGTTCGCCGGTTATATATTATGGTAGAAACATCTGTTAAAAAGGCTGCCTTCCAATTTGTGTTTGAACCCAACGACGGTAAAACATGGATGCGGATAAAAGCCATGATTGAGAACTACCTTACCGAGTTGTGGCGCCAGGGTGCATTGGCAGGCCCTAAACCTGAGCAAGCTTTCTATGTAAAGGTTGGGTTGGGAGAAACCATGACAATGGATGATATCCTTAACGGAAAAATGATAGTTGAAATTGGTATGGCTCCCGTAAGGCCGGCTGAGTTCATTATCCTGCGCTTCAGCCAAATTCAACAACAAGCATAATACTGATAATTAATAAGTAAATAACCAATTTAATATAAACTTTTATGGCAAATTATCCACTTCCCAAGTTTCATTTCCTCGTAGAATGGGGCGGAGACTCTATCGGCTTCACTGAAGTTAGCGGGCTCGACATTACAAACGAAATTATTGAATACAGGGACGGCGCAAGTCCTGAATTCAGCAAGATTAAAATGCCCGGCCAGCGTAAGTTTAACAACATTACGCTGAAAAGAGGAATATTTAAAAAGAACAACAATTTCTATACCTGGTTCAATAGCATTTCCATGAACACAGTTGAAAGGCGCGACCTTACGTTGAGCCTGCTTGATGAAACAGGCAACCCTGTGGTGGTATGGAAAATCAGAAACGCATGGCCACACAAAATCACATCTACCGACTTGAAGGCTGACGGGAATGATGTGGCTGTAGAATCACTGGAACTGGCATGTGAAGGGCTTGTAATTCAAAATGGTTAAGAATGTTTGATTATCCGTATACCGGGTTTCATTTTCTTGTACTTTTCGAATTATTTCCCCAATTGCCAAACGACTTCCGCTTTCAGGAAGTTAGCGGCCTGTCGGTGAATGTAGATTTAGAAACGTATAAAGAAGGAGGAGAAAACAGGTTTGTGCACCGTTTGCCCGGACGAACCCAATATTCTGACCTCGTGTTAAAACGCGGATTCACTCTTGTTTCAGGGGTTACAGCCTGGTGTATTGATGCAGTGGAAAATTATAATTACAACCCCTGTAATTTAATAGTTTCATTACTCGACAGTAACCACTTGCCTGTGTCATCATGGTATGTTGTGAATGCAATTCCTATCAAGTACGACATTTCTTCGTTTAATGCGGAGCAGAGCCAGATTGTAATTGAATCTCTCACATTGCGGTATGAATATTACAAAACGCTGAGCCTTTCTTCTGCGGCAGCCATGGTAGCGGATTTACTGAATGGCCCCGGAGCCCCGAGCGTTAGTATTTCTTTCCCATAAAACTATGAAATATGCCGATTGAAATAAGGGAACTGGTAATTAAAACAGCTGTTGAAGACGCAAAGCCTTCAGGCCAATCTTCTGCAAACGGGGAGAAGGCGGCGGGAAGCAATCATGAAAAAATTGTACAAGATTGTGTAGAGCGTGTATTAGAAGCATTAAAAGAAAAAAATGAACGGTAATGGCAACAGGTGAATTAGCTAAAATGATAATTACTCCCTATGCGGATGGTGATTTCACTAAGCAGAGCGGAGCTCCTTACAAGGTATTGGTGAATCCGGAGAATTTTTCACTTACCTATGGTACACACACTAACACTACAAGCGCCCAGGGCTCGAGTGAGCAAACATCTAACTTCAACAAAAGGGCCGATCAGTTGTTGAATTTTAAATTTTTATTCGACGGAACCGGAGTTATCCGTTCAGGTGATGGCGGACCGGGCGGAGTAAACATTACACCAACCATTTTAGGAGGTGGAACCAAGTTAGACGTTACAGCGGAAGTACAAAAATTCAAAAATGTTGTATATAACTATTCGAGTGTAACACATCAACCGGGGTTTGTTCAAATTAACTGGGGAACCTTATTGTACAATTCCCAATTGACTCATATGACGATTTCCTTCAAGCTTTTCAAACCTGATGGAACACCGCTGAGAGCCGAAGCGGATTGCTCGTTTAAAGGATTTGTAAGTTCCAAAAAGCTTGCAGCAATTGAAAACCGGATGTCACCGGATTTAACGCATATTATTACTGTTCAGGCCGGGGATACCCTTTCCTTATTATGTTACAGGGAATATGGCGACAGTTCATACTATAACCAGGTTGCAAAATTTAATAAGCTTACGGATTTAAAGAGGCTTATACCGGGCACTAAACTTTTTTTCCCACCTATCAATAATTCGTAGCAATATGCCGTTGAGCCAAACATTACCGGGAACCCAGAATACCGATTTGGTAACCTTCACAATTAAAGTGAATGGCACGGCAATTAATACCCAATATCAGGTAAAGTCAATCGGTGTAATCAACGAATTGAACCGTATACCTTCAGCTACACTAATGATATATGACGGCGATGCAGCCAAACAAGACTTTGCAGTAAGTAATGAACCTACATTTGCACCGGGCACAGACATTGAGATTCTGGCAGGTTACCATTCCGATGAAACATCTGTTTTCAAAGGGATAATCGTTCATCACAAACTTAAAGTACGTAACGATAAATCGGCTGTTCTTATTCTTACCTGCCGCGATAAGGCCATTAAAATGAGCCTTGCCCGTAAAAACAAATACTACTACAATCAAAAGGACAGCGACGTTGCCCAAACCATAATTGGGACCTATGGCCTCGATAAAGATATTGAAGATACTTCAGCTACCCTCCCTTCCATTGTGCAGTTTGATTGCAGCGACTGGGATTTTCTTATTTCACGGATGGAAGCAAATGGAAAATTTTGCATGGTAAATGCAGGGAAAATAACTGCGAAAAAACCCGTAACAAGCGGGAGTACTGTGCTGGATGCAGTATTTGGCGCCACTATGCTCGAATTTGATGCTGATATTAATCCACTGACACAATATACAGGAGTAACCGCAAAAACATGGGATTATTCAAACCAGCAAATCAACTCCGTGCAAGCTAATGACCCCGGGTTTGATGAAAACGGGAACCTTTCATCTACAACACTTGCAGGAGTTTCTGGTGTATCAGAATATGATCTGTTCGTAGGTGAAGAAATTAAATCGGATGAACTCCAAAACTGGGCCAATGCAAGATTTGGTTTATCGAAACTGTCGCGTTGCCGGGGTAGGGTAAGATTAAGGGGTTATGGCCAAATTAATCCGTTCGACCTAATCAATATAGGCGGTGTTGGAGACCGCTTCAATGGGAAAGTTTTTGTTTCCGGTGTGAGGCATGAAATAGTTGACGGTATTTGGACAACAGACATACAATTCGGCATCGCAAATGAATTATTTACCCGTACACCGGATGTCAGTTCACCAACCGCTGCAGATTTACTTCCGGCAGTTCAAGGGTTGCAGATTGGAATTGTTACTAAACTCCAGGGCGACCCCGACGGTGAGCACCGTATACAAGTAAGGTTACCTATTGTAGACCCTAATGAACAAGGAATATGGATGCGTGTTGCCTGCCTTGATGCAGGGAATAACAGGGGTGCATTTTTCCGGCCCGAAATTAATGATGAGGTTATTGTAGGATTTGTAAATAATGACCCCCGCCATGCAGTGGTATTGGGAATGCTGAACAGCAGCGCCAAGCCTGCTCCATTAACAGCTTCTGATCAGAACGACCAGAAGGGTTATGTTTCAAGGAGCGGCATGAAAATGATGTATGACGATTCCGCCAAATCTATAGTGGTTCAAACACCGGCAGGAAAAAAAATAACAGTTAGTGAACAAACGGGCGAAATGTCGCTGGAGGATGAAAACGGCAATTCTATTAAAATGACGGCCGCATCAATAAATATTCAAAGCGCGGCCGATATAACATTAAATGCAACCGGAAACCTGACTTTACAGGCTGTGAATATAACCTTAAGCCCGAGCGCGAGTTTCTCTGCCAGTGCAGGAGGAGCATCAATAAGTGCGGGCAGCGGTTCTGCGGCTATTTCGGCGCCCACGGTATCGGTTTCAGGTTCAGGAACAACAACTATTAGTGGAGGAATGGTTATGATAAATTAAATAATATGCCACCAGCAGCAAGAGTATCAGATATGCATGTATGTCCTTTGTCCACCGGACCTGTGCCCCATGTGGGAGGGCCGGTACTTCCGCCGGGAGGTGTTACCGTTTTAATAGGCGGAATGCCTGCGGCGCGTGTCGGCGATATGTGCGTTTGCGCAGGCCCTCCCGATGTAATTGCAGCAGGCTCGTCAACAGTATTGATTGGAGGCTTACCGGCAGCCAGAATGGGTGATGCAACCGCCCATGGAGGTGTAATAGTATTAGGTTGCCCAACAGTAATGATAGGAGGTTAAATATGGAAAATCCAATTATAGGTAAAGGCTGGAGCTTTCCGCCATCGTTTGATAACAGCACCGATACGGTGGTTATAACAACAGATGATACCGACATTCAAAATAGTCTTCACATACTTCTGTCTACCACAAAAGGAGAGCGTGTTATGGAACCTGACTACGGTTGCAACCTTGATAAAATGTTGTTCGAACCCATTACCACCGGCTTTAAAACCTACATAAGTGAAATGGTAAGGCATGCAATTTTAATTTACGAAGCGAGGATAGATGTTAATAGCATTACCGTGGATGACAGTATGCAAACCCAGGGGCTAATCAGGCTTATTATTGATTACGTTGTAAGAACGACTAACTCGCGCTATAATTATGTTTTCCCTTATTACCTTAACGAAGGAACCA